>MNYI01000051.1 GCA_001873945.1 Candidatus Desantisbacteria bacterium CG2_30_40_21 | reverse complement strand
AATTTTCGCGGTTTTTCGCGTATTTCATAGTTTTTCCGTCCAATATAGCTACAAGTAGTTACCGTATACCCTTGTGTCTTGAGTGGTAAATTCCTTTACCTGAGTAGTTACGCTTATTGTATGAAAATCAGCCGTATGATGATTGGAATTTAAGCTCTGTGTCCCTCTGTCGTCTCTGTGAACTCTGTGTTAAAATATTATTAGTCGTGAACCGTTTCAAGTTTCCCTTATTCTTCCACCTGCTTCTGTATCCTCTTAACAGCAGTTTTAGCCGCTGTCCTGACACATGATTCAGTGTCATTGTTGGAAAGAATAGTCAATGGTTTCAGTGCCCGAGGGTTACCTATTTTCCCTAAGGCTTCAGCGGTTGTTATTCTGACAACGCCATTTGCATCATTTAATCCCTTGAGCAATGCCTCAATTAAGGTATCCTGATTAGTAGATATATTCCCTATGGCAATTGTTGCCCCGCCACGACCATACCAGCTGTCATCATTCAGGTTACGAATCAATGCCAGAACTATTTTCTCCTGTTCCACCGGGTCAGGTGTCTTTTTCAGAAGGCTTCCAAGTGCAATGGCTGCATACCATCGAATGATCTTTTGATCACCATCCAGAGCTTGAAGAAGCGGAATAATAGTATCTCCTCCTATATGGATTAATATGTCTGTGGCTACCTTGCGAATGATATTGTCATCATGCCCCATGGCTTTGATTAATGCTGGGATAGCCGGCTTGCCTATTAATGTCAATCTGTTGATGGCTATCTTTCGAATCACTCTGTTCTGGTCATTAAGATGCTCAATTAATAGCTGCATCCCTTCCAGATACCCTCGTTCTCCAAGGGCAAGGGCAGCATTAAACTGAATATCAGGGTTTGGGTCATCAAGGGCAATTAGCAAGAAGGTAATTACCTCATCATCATCAATCTTTCCAAGGGCATTTGAGGCATATATTCGGACATCCTCATTCTTGTCCTCCATTGCTGCTCCCACCAATGGACCCAGAGCACTCCTGTCAGCAATCTCGCCCAGGGCAATAACTACTGCCGCACGAACAAACCATTCATTATCCTTGAGCATGGCTACTAATGAAGGAACAGCCCGTTTATCCTTTAATTGCCCAAGGATAAGGGTTGCGTTTGCCCTTGCTGTTTCATTCCCATTGGACAATATCTCAATTAAGAATGGTACGCAAGGGGTGCCAATATTGATCATGGCTGAGATGGTAATAGAGGCTGCTTCCCCGTCTGATAAAGGTGCTGTCTCTGTCGGAAGTGCTACCTCTTGCCCGAGAAATCCTATCAGATAGGAAATAGCTTTTTCTGCTTTCAACTTACCCACAGCCTCTATAACCTGCGGAAGATTATTATCCTTTAGCCTTTCGATTAAGGGCTCAATCGCCCTTGTCTCACCTATTTCCCCAAGTGCCCAGGCAGCCTTGCCAGCTATTTTCTGATTCTTATTCGATAGATTGTCAATCAGCATATCTACTGCGTCAACAGCGTGCAGCTTGCCGAGGATGGTAAAGGCATTTATTTTATTTGTCCTGTCAATGGATTCAAGCAGGGGAAAAATACATGGCTCACTTAGATTTATCAGTCCAGATACGGCTGCCTCTTGCACAAAGGTATCCTCATCATTTAATAACTCAATTAAAGGGACAATTGCCTCCTCTGCTTTCAAGTTGCCAAGTGCCTCAGATGCACATGCCCGTGTAAAACTATCCTCATCCTTTAAGGATTGGAGCAGGGCAGGTATTGATTTTATATCCTTAATCTTGCCAAGCGATATGACAGCATTCCCCTTGACCGTCCAGATAGTAGTTGGATTCAGGAGATTTGTTAGATGAGGTACCGCCCGTTCGTCGCCTATTTCTCCCAGACCAATCACCGCATTCCTCTGAGTTCTCCAGTCTGTATCATCTAACAGGGATATCAATGTCTCTACAGCCCTCTTGTTGTGAGTTTTTCCCAGGGCAATAGCAGCACACCTTTTTATCTCTATATTCTTGTCCTGTGCGGCAATAATTAACAGAGCAATGCCCTGTTCATTAATCTCTTCCCATGGAAGAAAAGTCTCCTCACCACGCAGGGCAGAGGCAAATAGTCTAATGGTTTTTTCATCACTTATCCTGCTAATGGCAATAATAACTGATTCCTCTAATCTGTAATCATTTTTCAACAAAGGGATTAATGAGGGCAATGCCTCAATATCACCAATCTTACCTGATGCCCATATAGCCTTTTTCAGGATTTGCTGGTTTTCCTCAAGTGCCAGAATCTTTATCAAACTTTGGGTTGCTTGTTTATCTCCAATCTCTCCCAGTATCCAGACAAGGCATCCCTTAAGATTCATATCACTGGTGTTCATGTAAGGGAGTAATGCCGGGACGGCTGTTGTTCCCATCTTTACCAATGCAGCGGAGATATCGCCCCGTGGCAATTCATCCTCTTCATATAAGGCTGTTATCAGTGGTGAAATTGCCCTACTGTCATGAATCTCTCCCAGTGCATAAGCCACTTTTTGCCGCACCTGAGGGTTTTTATTGTCTAATACTTGAAGCAATGGGATGACTGATGGTGTCCCTATCTTTATCAGGGACAATGAGACAAGAGAAATATATTCATCTGTGGAATGGGTGAGTATATTAATTAACAGGGGTATTGCCTTTGTCGCCCGTATCTTGCCTAAGGCTGTTATTGCCTCTTGCCGAACAGATTCATCCTCATCATTAATGATGTTAATAATTGCATCAGTAGCCTCAGCAGAGCCTATCTCGCCAAGGCTATAAACAGCCTTACACCGAATTATCCAGTTTTCATCCTTAATGCAATTGAGCAATGAAGGGATGGCTTCAGTAGAGCCAATCTTCCCTAAGGCCAAAATAGCACTTTTCTTCACCCTCCATTTGGGGTCATTTAAGGCATGGATTAAGGCAGTAATAATGGAAGGGCAGACTGCCCCAGACAATTCTCCGGCAATCTCTGCTGCTTGTATGCGCATGGTTTCATCATTATCCTTCAGGTTGGAGATAATCTGGGCGATGGGTTGGGCGGTAGGTTGATTAATATTAATGGTGGGGAAACTGGTCGTTTCATCACTATAACTGTATGTGGCTACAAATAGCAAAACGATTGAGAGAAAAATAAATCGCATTCATCCTCCGGTCAAATGTTTACAAATTAAAATGCCCTCACTGTTGGTGAGGGCATGTTTTAGTGTTTATAAACATTTTAAGACTCGCAGCTACCTACTTACATTAAATATATAAGCAACAATCATGCCAGTTTTTGTCTGGCAAGGGGATATTGCTGTAACGCTTGGTATGATAATGTGTTAAGCAGATAACAATGGATTGCTCTATATTCTAATTTGTACCATTACGGACATAAGGGTCAGATTATGGGTACAATAGTAGACGAGTCGGCTCGGCTTGTTTTAAGAAAGATTACGAAGCGAGGCGCTTCGTCTACTGAGGAGAAAGCTCTCCGTATAAGACAGTTTCTTTTATCGAATATTCAGATACTTGACAGCAATTCTCATTATGGCAAAACTTATGTTCAAAGGGGAATAAGGGAATAGAGGAGATGGTGTCGATTATCAACAGAATTGTCGGTAGGACAGGCATTTCTGCCTGTCCTGTTGCAGATGACAGGTCCTACCGATTAATCTCCATATCTCCCCCTTATCCATTTTACCATAATGAGAATTGCTG
>MNYI01000134.1 GCA_001873945.1 Candidatus Desantisbacteria bacterium CG2_30_40_21 | reverse complement strand
CACTGTATTCCTTTATCCATGACAAATATTGTACCCGATCATTGTTGGTATCAAATACTATTTGCCTATAATTACCTCTCTGAGTAAGATGATGCGGTATGTTTGGTACGATAATTCTTGCCATTCTTGCCATAATAAATAAATATTACCATATAAATCTTCTCTTGTCAAGAAAAATGTGCGCTGTCCCCGGTTTTCCCCCTCGCTGAGTATAGCTTGGAATGACAGATTAATAATAATTCAGCATTTCCATTATATTCTGCAGAACCATTTCTTGAACCATTTCAAGGTTACCGGTAATCACACAGCCAGCAGCTTGTTTATGCCCTCCACCATTAAACTTTTGGGCAATCTGACAGACATTAACCTCACTCTTTGATCGAAAATTCACTTTTATTTTATCTTCTCCAAGGTCACGAAAAAGAAGAGCCACATCTATCCCTTCAATGCTTCGCATCATACTGAGAACACTCTCAGGTTCGAATTCAACAGTATATCCTACTTTCTTCAGCATTTCTTTGGTAATACTTGTCCAGGCAACATGTCCATCATTGCTTAGCTGTAAGCTGCTCAACAACATACCCTGAAGTAACATAGACGGAAAACTGTTTCTTTCATGAATCATACGATAAACAAAATCAGGTTTAACCCCACCCTTCAAGAATTCACTTACAATGTGATGACTGGTTACTGTAGTATTTCCATGCTTAAACGAGCCTGTATCGGTCAGAATTCCAGTATACAAACATAGAGCTAATTCATAGGTTAAGGGTTGTTTCATATGCTTTAATAAATGATATGCTTGTTCAGCAACAGCGGCTGCAGAGGGGTCAATATAGTTGTATTTACCCAATCCATGGCTATCTGCATGATGGTCAATGTTGATAATAACATCTGCCGTTTGGGCTATAGGTGCTATTTTCCCCAATCTTTCCCATTCACTGCAATCTAAGATAATAGCTGCATCAAATTGGTTGCCATTATTCAACGATGATTTTATCCAATCACTGTGAGGCAAAAAAGAATAGCATTTAGGCACAGTATCTTCATTAAGAATGGTTACTTTTTTGCCCATCTTATGAAGCATTATTCCAAGAGCTAATTGTGTGCCAATTGAATCCCCATCCGGCCGTATATGGGATGTGATTAGAAATCGTTCCTCTTTTTCAAGGATATTTTTAATTAAACTAAGAATCCTCACTATGTGTTTTGCCTTTCTTTGGGTTAATTTCAGTGCTGATAGTTGATTTATTCAGTGGTGTCAATTTCCTCAGGTATATCCAGCGAATCTATTATCTCTAAAACATGTGCCCCACCTTCTATGGATGAATCAAACTTAAACACTATTTCCGGAACATATCTCATCTTTATTCTTTTCCCAATCTCACATCTGATAAACCCTACTGCATGCATCAATCCTTTCATTCCTTCATTTTTATCACTGTTATAAAAGCTGACAAAAACTGTTGCATGTCGCAAATCAGGGGTAACCGTTACCTCAGTAACAGTTACAAAACCAATCCGAGGATCATTGAGGTGATTAAGGATAATATCGCTTATCTCTTCCTTTATCAAACCGCCTACCTTTTCATGCCTTCCGTAAGAAAAATGCTTTATATTTATCATTAGCTTTACCTGATACCTATAACATGGGTCAAAAGAGAAGAATAGCATCTCCCTAACCCCTCTTTATTTAGTCGTCAAGAAAAAATAACTTGCAGGAGTCGTGTCACCGATCCATCTTGGCTGGCTTCGTTGTTCGTCGCTTACGAACAGTAGTATGCTCGTTTCTCACGCCTTGCCAGCCAAACGCCTTGAGTGACTCTTGGCGTACAACTTATTTTTTCTTGACTCCTAAGGGGGAATTCCATCGGTTACTGTACACGGTGTCAAGTGTGAGTAAAGGTTATGGCCAGCGGTGGACAAACATAACCTAAATGTTATATCTACCATTTACCATCATTTTTAAGGTTGACGGCACTACCACATTTTCCACAGGATATTGAGTAGTTACGAATTCAGAACCATAAACAATATCCAACCCTCTTTTACTTCCGCATTCCTACTTCCGCATTTCAACTATCATACAAGATGACTAATGTGTTGTAAATAACTCAGTTTGTGGCAACATGCAGTATAAAGTAGTTACAGTGAACATAGCATACCATACAATTGAAGATAAGTCAACCAAAAAGTTTACATTACAGCAATTCTCATTATGGATTTTTTGATTCACCGAAAGAAGCACGCAGAGATCGTTGAGAAATGAAAGACGATAATTGGTAATCGGATTATCCAATTATCTAATCACCCCTATTTTATCTTTTTTCATACTCCTGCTTGCTGGGTCTTGAAGGATATAGATATAGATACCACTTGCTACCTTTTCACCAGCATTATTTCTGTAGTCCCATGTCCATTCAGCTTTGGCATCGGTTTCGTGTTCCTGTTCGTCATAGACTAATTCACCCGCTATGTTGAAGATTTTTACTTTTACATGTTTAGTCAGTTTAGCAAATGTTATCTTATCCTTTGTCGGATTGGGATAACAAGTTATTATATAGTTTTTCTGTACTTTATCACATTTGAGTCAAAAAATCAAGTAAAAAGTGAACAAAAACCAAAACATCCTGTATAATTCTAACTGGATAACATTACTTTTTACATGATATCCAGAAAGGAGATAATTCTGCAGGCTTAATATCCCAAGTTAGATAGTATTTTATAAGTCAGACGGTATGAGTCCTGTACGCTTAGCGATGCGTGATAGCATGCGAGGACCAATTTCTTCTTGATCATGAAAAGCAAAGGTAAAATCTTGCCAGCCAGAATGAGATAGAACCTTATGTGATGTGCCTGATTGACGATTTATCATCCAACCGATTCGCAACAAAGCGGATAGCACCAATCGTGCTTTGGTTGACGGACATTGACTACTCATGCTGGCACCGCAAAAATATCACGGAGTCCCAAGATTCTTTCTCCGTGTTCAAGCTGATCGGCTATCACACGCAATGCCAGAACCTCAACCTTGGAAATCGCTTCTTCTTGATTCTGTCCGTATACCATGACACCATGCAAATCAGGTACTTCGGCTATCCACCGATCGTCTTCTTCGCGTTCAATTTCGATATTCACTGATTACACCTTCTGTTTTTCCAATTTCGTCCATGTGAATAAATTCATTTTCATCTGTCTAACCACAAAAATACCTGGTGGGCAGTAGCCCACCAGGTATTTTTGTGGTTAGACTTTGTTTCACTGTCTTTTTCTTTTCTTCTTTTTCTGTAACTACTCAGGTAAAGGAATTTACCACGGAGGCACAAAGGTATACAGTAACTACTTGTAGCTATATTGGACGGAAAAACTACGAAATACGCGAAAAATCGCGAAAATTAATAATCAGAAAGAATTTGCGAATCAGAATTTTTCGCGTTTTTTTTTGCGATTTTCGCAAATTATACTCAAGTGGGGCATAAATTGCGATTTTTTCGGTGAGAATTAATCAAGGAGAGCAAGACATGAAGGTGAGCAATAGTGTACTATTGCGAACCTGAACAACACAGCTATCGTTGATTAAGACCAGCGAAAAACGCAATTTATGCCCCACTTGAGTATAATTAAGGGCATAGATGATTGGGGTAAATATCTTGCTATTCCGGAAGAAGAATGGACATTAAAAGAGATTAGAGGATGTACCTCTACTGGTCGTCCTGTAGGAGATGAGCCTTTTGTAACAAGATTGGAAGAA
>MNYI01000163.1 GCA_001873945.1 Candidatus Desantisbacteria bacterium CG2_30_40_21 | reverse complement strand
CATTTTTATTCATGGGTATTGCACTTCCTAAGATGAAGAATCTGTATTCTGGCTACCCTTGAGTAGTTACGCTTACATGTAACTACTCACCACAAAGGCACGAAAACACAAAAAGTTGATAAGTTGAATAGTTGATGGGTTGATAAGTGGATGAATTGATAGGAAATGTTTATGAATTATGAATCTGTGTTCCTTCAATCTATAAACTCATCAACCTATCAACTTATGTGTTCTCCGTGGTGAATTACTTTACCTGAGTAGTTACCAAAAAAGATAGATGGGGATGAGTACTGACTGGGCTGAAAAGCTAATGGCAAACCCCCTGCTATTTTTTGCATAACACAGAAAATTCACAATACTTACATCCGCCAGAGGTGCTCCCTCCCCCCTCATCACTATCAACCACAAAAGGGATACAGGGATCTATAATCTCATAAATAAGATTCCTCAAGGTCGGCAGGAAAATATCCCTTAAAAATGTACCCCTATCAATGTCTTTATTCTTATCATGAAAAAGCATTTTCTCCTTACGACATTGAAGGGATCTCAGGCTGGAATTTATCTTATCCAGCGGGATACCTTGATTTGCATTCTGGTAAAGCAATACATAACATGGAAGTTGTAAAGAATTTATCTCTTTCTTCATCTCTCCTCGACTCACTAATATCTTATTAAAACACTTACATCCATACTTAGTTATGTCCCCTGATTTATAATCAATGATGATATGCTCATCGGTTTCTCCCTTGTAGTCAATCCTGTCTATTTTGCCTTTTAATCCTATATCCTTTATCCCGAGTTCAAACGCCCAGTTATTCTCCACAGAAACAATCCTTCTATCCTTAAAACACCCTTGTTCCCATTCAAGGTAGCCGTTAATCCGCTTAAATATCATTTCTCTTAACAAATATTGCTCGCCACTAACCTCTCCAAATTTTTGTCTGAATATCTCATCCAATACCCCTCTCAGGTTACTTTTAAGATAATCATATCGTATCCTGTCTTTATTAACAAGGGGTTTGTAAAGAAGCTCCAGAACACTATGGAGGATATTTCCTGTCTCAGCTGCATCTATATCCTCAAATATATCCTCTTTCTCTTTAAGCTGCAATATTTTTGAAAAGTAAAACTTAGTCGGGCATTGAAGATATGTATTCAGGCTGGTGGGAGAAAATTTCATATTATGCAATATCTCCATAATCTCCGGCGTCTTATTTATAGCAACATCCCTGACAGAAGGGGCAAGGGAAATATTCAGGGTAACAGGTTTTGCCTTCATGATGCCTATTTTTCCACATGACTTTTCCCTTTCCCAGACTAATTTTTCAACAAATCTGCTTCTTCGCATCGATTCTGTTTCCTGATAAATAATATGTACCTCTTTGGAACAAGAAACAAGGCGATGAAAGTGGTATCGAGATATTTCCTCCTGTTGATAATAAGCAGGCATATTTAAGGCATATCTCACCGGAAGGGGCAAGATTGGATCAAATGATTCAATGCCAGGCAAAACCCCTTCGTTTACATCCAGAATAAAAACCTTATCAAAACTCAAGGCTCGTGTTTCCAACAACCCTAATATTTGCAATCCCTTAAGTGGGCTTCCTTCAAAATAGATTTGTTCACCTTTTACCAGATAGAGAAAAACCTCAAGCAGGTCTTCAACCTTTTCAAAGTAATGATTATTGAACATAGAATCCTTGATTTCGTCAATAAAGGAAAAGAACTTATGAAAAAATTCACCGGAAAATGGATAGTGTGAAGCCGGGCTATTATTGAGTAGAAAGGTAAGAACGCCCTCAAAAAAGCCTGCCATTTGCCTTAATGTCGTTATCTTATCCATCCCTCTTATGCAGAGATTATGGATATTTATCAACAACTCCATAAATTCTGCAGGGGACACCCCTGAACTCATTGTAGAGGCAGCATCAAATATCTTTGAATTCTGTTCAATATCCTCCAGTCTCAGGAATCTTTTTTCCTGCTTTCTCAGTATATCCTCTACAGCATGAACAAGTATCCTCGTCTGTGATGTTGTAGAGACAGGGCTCGTCCCTGTCCGGAAACAGCGGATATTTTTGATATATGGATGCATCAACAGGTTAAGATAATCCTCAAGATAATAGGTATTATCAATTCTGTTTTGATAAAGCCTCATAAATATGTCCAAAAGGGCATACACTGGTGTTCGTATCACAGAATAACCCATGCTGATGTTGTAATCAACAGGTAGGGCAGTCATTACCTCAGAAAGGAGTGGTATGAGTGCCTCGGAAGAGGGTAAGACAATGGCAGTTTTTTCATAATCTTTTGTGTAATTTGTAGCTTCCCATTCGGTAATAATCCTTTCTGCCTCCTGTTCCCTGCTCCCTGCCCCCTCCATTAATGCATCCCTTAATGCCACCACCTCAGAATGGGTATTAAACGCCCTGTAAAGGAATATTTCCGGAGAAACGCTTGGGCAACTACAAGGAGGTAGCACCTCTGGTAGAATTGCCCCTACATGCTCTCCTTCCATCCCTTGTGCCTCTCCCTCTTCCCCCCATTCATCCATCTCCTCAAAGGGTGTCCATTTACCCCCGTCATTCTGTCGGATAATACTAACCCCTGGCTGTCCTAAAAGGTATCGAATAACCACCTTTTCAGAACCAGTCATGGCAAATAGTCCAGCAAGGTAGATGTGTTTGAACTGGCTCAGGCATGGTTCAAGGATTCCATCCCCTACCCTTCCCCAACTCGGGGGGCAGGAACATATCCCGTCCATGCCATGGCTCAAGTCAGTATTACAAACATTATTTGCCGCCATACAATAGGTTAATGCTCTTGTGGTAAGATTATAGCTTTGCAGCAGGGAATGATATCCCTGTCGTATCAAAAAAAGATGATTCTTGATATTGTCCAGGGACACTGCTCCCCAATCCTCTCCTATCTCAATATTCTGAATCTCTTCATCACCCTTCATCTCAATATCCACTTCTTCTATTACCTGCTCAAGTTTTAATCCCCAGGGGATAAACTGGTTTAATGAAAACCTTTTCCATGGATTATCAGGGAGTAAGGATATTACTTGAAAAAGCAGATAAATACTATCCATTGGCTTTACAATATTGTAAGGACAAATCTTGCATTCGCCCTCTTCCTCTGCCCCTCTGCCCCTCTGCCTATTTGCTGATAAATACAACATAAAATCATCCATTGAAAATATACTTGGTGGGAAAAATGGAGACTTAAGTGATTTTGCTATTGATTTGTGAAGATACATACCGGGACGATGATGACTGAATACAACCGCAGCCGACGAAAAATCACAACCCTCTTGTTCTATCAATCGTTCTGTAATAAACTCGATGAGATTCTTTGAAAACGGAATTTCTATTATTTTACCCATGGTACTCCTTCTTCTCAGGTTTGTTTTTCATCTCCTTAATTTTATCATACCAATTAAAATTTGGCAAGAGAAATCGTGATTACTGAAATGAGGTAACTACTCAGGTAAAGTAATTCACCACGGAGAACACATAAGTTGATAGGTTTATAGGTTGATGAGTTTATAGGTTAAAGGAACACAGATTCATAATTCATAAACATTTCCTATCAATTCATCCACTTATCAACCCATCAACTAT
>MNYI01000215.1 GCA_001873945.1 Candidatus Desantisbacteria bacterium CG2_30_40_21 | reverse complement strand
AATTGATAGATTGATAAGTTGATGAGTTTATAGGTTAAAGGAACACAGATTCATAATTCATAAACATTTCCTATCAATTCATCCACTTATCAACCCATCAACTATTCAACTTATCAACTTTTTGTGTCTTCATGCCTTTGTGGTGAGTAGTTACCATTAATCTTTAATAGTAACGCAAGCATACCTGCTTATATACTCAAGCTGGAAACTTGAGTTACTTGGAGGCAAGCAATGAGTCATGAAAATCAAACCCATCACAAATCTCAGCAAAACAAACCTCCGGGTTGTGGTTGTATTGGGTGTTTTTTTAGTATTCTGGGGATGATAATGCTTCTTCTTTTAATAAGCATTGGTGGGGTAATCTTTTGTTGCTATTATGCTGTTTATATCGAACCAAACTGGGTCAGGGTACAAAAGGTAGTGATTGAACAACCTGAGTTGGCTAATGCGTTATCGGGTATGAAGATTGTTCAGCTTTCTGATATTCATACCATTGACCATGTTCGAGAGCTTGAAAACAAGATGATAGGGGTTGTCAATGCATTAGAGCCTGACATTATCCTTATTACTGGTGATTTTATCACTAAAAGGGAAGGGGTTAAGCCCTGTATGGAAGCAATCTCGAGATTAAAGGCAAAGATTGGAATCTGGGGTATTCTTGGAAATTGTGATACATCTGTGGGTAATTATCAGTGGAGGCAGGAAGGCAAGGATGCAGGGATGACCATGCTTATGGATGAAATAACAATAGTAAATCTGGCTGATGGTAAACGATTGCATCTGCTTGGTCTTAATAATCACAGCAGCACTGACCAATACCTTAAAAGGCTTATGCGAGGGATTAAGAAGGATGATGCAGTTATTCTATTGGATCATGACCCGAGAAATATTGAGGATGACAGCACATTTGACATTGACCTTGTTCTCTCAGGGGATACCCATGGCGGGCAATGTGGTGTCAGATGGATACGGCAGTTTTATGGATGGAAGAGTAAATACTTAGCTGGATTGTATAAGGTTAGGGATACATACCTTTATGTCAATCGCGGACTTGGCTGGCATCATAAGCCTGTCAGGTTTTTGTGCTGGCCAGAGGTAACGCTGATTACCTTTGTATCTGATGGTTCATCTACAAGGGTAAAGAAGCCAGAGGCAGAGATAGAAGAGCCAACAGAATTACACAAGGAAATAAGAGAAATATGGCAGCGATTAGCTGAATCCAGAATACGCAAAGCCATGCAAGGAGACATAGACTAACAATGACGATTATTATCAAGGGATTTATTGAAATGTCCATGCTTGATTGGGAGGGGAAAATCGTTTCCACCCTGTATCTTCCCAATTGCAACCTCAGATGTCCGTATTGTCATAACTCCGGGTTGGTTATCAATCCAGAACAATATGATACCATTCCCTTTGAGACAGTAAGGGATTATTTGATGAGACAACAAGGCTGGATTGACGGAGTCTGTATCTCTGGTGGCGAGCCGTGTTTGTACGAGGATTTGCCTGATTTTATAAGGGGACTTCGGAATGCTGGTGCCTTGATAAAATTAGACACCAATGGCAGCTTTCCTGATATGTTGCAGAGGCTATTCGATGAAAGGTTGATTGATTACATTGCCATGGACATCAAAGCACCGCTCAATACTTATGCTCTCTTGACCGGAATACGAGATGAGGCTATAGAGGAAAGGATTAAGCAAAGCATCAGGATTATCATGAATTCAGGGATTGACTATGAGTTTCGGACAACGGTAGTGCCAACATTACATACTAAGGAGATACTTGTGGCTATGGCAGGATTAATAAGGGGTGCGAAAAAATATGCCCTGCAAGCATTTGTGCCCAATAATCCCATTGACCCTGAATATCGGAAGATAACGCCATATTCAGATGTTCAGATGCAAGATATGCAACAAGCTGTTTTGTCCTATGTTCAGAGGTGTGTTTTGCGAGGGGTTTGAAATGTTAGAAAGGCTGCTTATCAATATCAGACTCTGGTTTTTAACCAGTTCGAGGGTATGGATTATCCCTATTGGACTGATATTCTTTGGTCTGATCTCCTCTTTCCTGTTCATGTCCTTGTCCATTAAATATGCCCTGATAGGTATAGTGGGAATAACCCTGACAACTGTTTCTATATTCTTTGCCCCTTACCTTGGGGTTATTCTTTTTTATGTCTTTGCATTTTGTGCCCCTGAGGAATTAGGGGGTATTCCTTTTTCCTTCGCCATCATAAGCATGACCACCATAGCATGGGTATTAAGGGAATTGGACCCGAAGAAGATGGTTAAATCTTCTCAAAACCGTCTTATCCTTGTCTTTTGGATAACCATAGTTATTTCAGCTATTTTTGCCTATAAAAGAGAGTATTGTTTAACCCCCTTGCTTGATTTTACCCAAATGTTTATCTTTTATATGGTTACGATTAATCTTATAAACTCTGAAAAGAAGTTTCATCACTTAGTCTGGGCTATAGTCATCATCTTTGCCCTGCTTTCCTTCAAGGGAATGGTATCCTGGGCTATGGATGGGATAAGTAGAATAAGTGGTGCCGGTGGCGATGATGATCATTTTGCTGTAGCCTTGTGTATGGCTCTTCCATTTAGTCTTTATATCCTTTTTACAGAAAGGAATGGTTTCAAACAAATGGCTGCTATACTCTCATTTTTTTTAATTATTAGTGGTATTATTACTACCATATCTCGAGGTGGGTTTATGGGACTTGGTATGGTGCTTTTTCTCTTTTTTCTTAAGGTAAAAAAGCCTGCCTTTTTAATCATCTATCTTTTTTTCTTTGTGTTTATATTTCTCGTAGGCACATTATTAATGCCCAAAGAGTATGTAGAGAGGATGAATACTATCTCTCACTATCAAGATGATGGATCAGCCATGACAAGAATCCAGTGTTATCATGTTGGCGGCAGGATGATGGTAGAGAGACCTATTACCGGGATAGGAATAGGGAATTTTAATAAGATTGGTCATCTCTATGACTCTTGTATTGAGGGATTAGTAGCTCATAATGTATTTATTCAGGTAGCCTCTGAATGTGGAATATTAGGGTTTTTGGCTTTTGTCGGATTGATTATATCCTCTATGATACGGTCTTTCAGGCTCAGGGAAAGGTTGAAGACTACACATGATGGGAAAAAACTAATTCCTTTTACCCATATGCTGGAGGTAAGTTTTTTTGCTTATGTAGTATGTGCAAGCTTTTGTGGGAGCATGTTGAGTGAGCTTGACTTTGAATTTTTATATCTTTTGATTGCTATGGGTGTTTGTTTGGAAAATATTGCAGGGCAGAAAATTGGTAATAGTTCACAGCATTTGACGAGGGAGGAAAATGGGGGGAAAATGGGGACAGCACCCTATTTTTAGAAGAAAAAATAGGGTGCTGTCCCCATTTTCCAGAAACATCAAACAAGACTATTGGTTCCTCTTACACCTTACTTTTAGCAACTGACCGTATAGATCTATCTGCTGAGGTTATAGCTCTCATCTATCGTTACAGATGGCAGGTAGAACTCTTTTTTCGTTGGTTCAAATGCATTCTTGGCTGCACCCACTTGATTTCTCTTTCAAAGAATGGGGTCTCTATTCAGGTATGCTGTGCCCTTATAGCCA
>MNYI01000104.1 GCA_001873945.1 Candidatus Desantisbacteria bacterium CG2_30_40_21 | reverse complement strand
ACCACAGAGACACAGAGACACGGAGAATAATTTAAAAAACAAGCTGACGGAATGCAAATTTCCAAAAATCTGCGTTCAGCCACATTCAAATAAGAGATTTGTCCTTCGATTTTCCTCTGTGTCTCCGTGTCTCCGTGGTGAGTTGTTATGTGTTTATGCGGTAAAAATGTCATAATTAGAATTACTGCTCTTGGTGTACAACTTATTTTTTCTTGACTCCTAACTCTTTTCCATTATCGAAAGTATAATTCAAGCTGGAAACTTGAATTACCATTATTCTACAGCCACTACCCTTCTTGCCCCAATATATCTCTGATGGTAATAATTAGACTCCAGAGAGTCAATCCTTACCCCTCCGCTACGATAGGATGATGAGTGGATGAATTTGTCGTCTCCGATGTATATCCCTACATGAGATGGATAGGAGGCATAGGTAGTAAAAAACACCAGATCTCCTTCTGCCAATTCTGTTACCGGGACACCCATATTAAATTGTTCCCTCGCTGATCTGGGAAGTTTTATTCCAAAATAACCAAGGGTTCGTTTCACAAAGCCTGAGCAATCTGTTGATTCATCCCCAATCTCGCCTCCAGACTTATATGGCAGATAAAGATACCTTTTGGCTGTAGTAACTATTTGATGTCCAATATCACCTGAAGATTCTGAAAACGGGAGGCATTCCTCTTCTGCTAAGGGTGCTGTCTTCTTTGCTGGAAGTTGGATATAATTTTCAACACTTGCTGATTGATGCTTTTCTTCTTTTGATGGGATTTGGGATTCAAGGTTTGGATTTTGGGGTTCGGGATTTGCAGCTTTTGCCTCATAATTAATAATCGTTGCAGACAAGAGTAAAACCTGAGAAATCTCTATGGTATTATTGGTTAGTCGATTTATTTCTTTTAGCCCATCTACCGTACAACCAGTTCGTCTGGCAATAGAAAAAAGCGTATCACCTTTTTTTACAACATAACTTTGCTGGGTTTTGGGTTCGGTTGTTTCTTGAACAATCTCTGCTTCCTGCCTCCTGTATTCCGCATTCTCTTTCTTGTTTTCTGTCTCCTCCGTGCCTTCTATCTGAACACAAAGTTGTTGCCCTCTAAAAATAAGATTTCCGTTCAATCTGTTAATCTGTCGTAGTTCTTCCACAGATGTGCCATATTTTTTAGCTATACGCCAGAGTGTTTCATCTCCACTTACCGTATGGTATATCTTGCCCCATGAGATTGTTGGGGAAAAGATAAACGATACCAAAAGGATATTGATCATTAATCTTTTGGACATAGCTCTATCTTCCATGAGTTTATTATACACTATGATTATCGGCAATGTCAAGAAAAAAATGCAGGAAAAAATGGGAATGGGGACAGCACCTTATTTTTAGAAGGTAACTACTCAGCTACTGTGATTTTTTAGTGGTGTAAAAGTAAGATAGCTACTACATATAGTGTTCTTGGATTGACAATACTCAACCTCATTAGACGCAAACACTATAATATAGTATGTGAACAATACGAAACCACTAAAAAACGGGATAGCTGAGTAGTTACTTTAGAAGAAAAAATAGGGTGCTGTCCCCATTTTCCCGGAAAAGCGTTTGAGCGTTACTTTTCCCCTTTGTTTCTTCCATAGCCCTATTTTCTTGAAATTCCTCTACAATACCCTTACCCTTGAAATTGATTTCAGAAATTTGAATCTTTCCAGCATGAATAGCCTCGATTGTATTGCCTTCAGTAAATAATTCCTCAATCCTATTTTCTGGTTGCAACATCTGGATTCGTTCTATCTTTTTTTCTTCAAACACACCTTCTCCAAATTTATCAAATAGAGACTCTATGTCATCTACAATTTCAAAGATATTTCCTCGATCTTTGTTGGAGTTGGGCGACAGTCTGGTTATTCTTCCTACTTGCTGCTCAAATAATCTTATACTCAAGGTTGGTCTCAGCAATATCAAATTTTCTAATGCAGGGAAATCAAAGCCTTCAATCAACATTCCTACCGTACACAGTATAAATGGTGGTTTATCAGGTGTTCTAAAAGCTTCTAAAATTGCCTTTTGTTCTTCTTTCCGCAACTCCGAAGAGAGATAGACCGCATCCTTGAATTGTCCAGAATTTGCATAGTTATTGAAAGAAATGGTAGGGTCAAATTTATCCTTTAATTCATCATTGAATATAGCAGCACACAACTTGGAGTGAAACGCATTGATTCTTTTTTTATCCTCTCCGAAACCGTAGATGATATTGCGAACAGGAGCACAAAATATCAAAGTCTTTGAATGTGTGTTTTTGATTTTGTCATCATATACCTTTTTGGCTAAGTATGTTCTTTGAACGACCAAATCAATATTCTCAGGTGTACTGCAATCCAAAAACAACTCCTCTTTATCCAGTGCCAAAAGTCCTTTTTCAAAATCAAATAGCTTCAGAATATCTGATTGCTATAAATGATTTTATAATTCAATTCACATAATTGTCCCTCCATGATGCATTGAGGCAGGGTTTTACTGAAGATTTCCCGCATTTCTTTAGAAATATCATCGACGAATTTAACATTACCGATAACCCCTTGAAAAGGTGTTGCTGTCATCCCAAAAATCTTGGCATTCTGATTAAGATTGTTTATGAAATCATCACCACGATTGTCTATAAAATTATGCACTTCATCTATAATTACCAGGTCGCTGTTTTGGCTTAAGATATCTTTTGTTTCTATATTGTTCTTGCTGAGGATGGTTTGAAGGGAAGCAAGGATGATACTTCCAGAATCTCTGTTCTTAATCTTGTCTTGCAGATTGTCTATGTTCACCTTGTCATGATCAGAGGATAGAATTATACTGTTGGGGAATAATCGCTGTCCATCGTTACCAAAGGATGTTTGTGCCAATAGCTGGTTGTTTCTGGATACCAAAAACAGTACCGTTTTCCCTTCCTCACGATATTGTTTCATGAGATGTTTAGCCAAGAATGTTTTTCCCCATCCTGTTGGCACTTTGATGTATCCCATTCTATTTCCACAAAAGTATTTATTAATCTCTTCCAGATACCTCTGCTTCTCTTCAGACAAAGAACCAATCCTATCCATTAGAGTCATCTCCTGTATAATTTAATTCTCTCATGTTTTGGGAGATAGGTAAATGTTGTAGCCGTATAATGGACTAACGGCTGAAATCATCGATGGCTATTAAACCATCCAATTATTATAGTTTATTGTCAGGCTTTTTATCAACATTCTAAACCAGATACAATAATGTACCTACTGTAGCAACTCCAACTGCGGTTTGTAGTTGTTTACTTTCTCTAATCCCAGCGACCACATATCGTGCAAAGTGTTCACAATTATTACCAAAAAGATTGTAGCTTGGATTTTTAATTGCTTTTCGAATTCTTATTTTTGCATTTTCAATTTCGCTATCCTTAACCTTTCCTATCGTTTCCCAGCATCCTGTACTCATAAGCCAATCAATCCGCACATATGGAATTGCCTGATGAATTACGATTGGCATTTCACCATTGCCTTGGGGGTGATTCAAGATGTTTCCAATATCAAGGATACCGTAATGGTCAATTAAATTGGGTTTTGTTTTTGATTTTTGGTAACTACTCAGGTAAAGGAATTTACCACTCAAGACACAAAGGTATACAGTAACTACTTGTAGCTATATTGGACGGAAAAACTACGAAATACGCGAAAAACCGCGAAAATTAATAATCAGAATGAATTTGTGAATCAGAATTTTTCCCCTTTGTGATCTGTCATTCCCGCT
>MNYI01000196.1:478-3723 GCA_001873945.1 Candidatus Desantisbacteria bacterium CG2_30_40_21 | reverse complement strand
GGCGAGATTGAGGTCAAAAGTGAGGTAAAGGAAGGAACGACATTTGTGGTTATACTCAAGTGGGGCATAAATTGCGTTTTTCGCTGGTCTTAATCAACGATAGCTGTGTTGTTCAGGTTCGCAATAGTACACTATTGCGAACCTTGCGCGCCATTGCTCTCCTTGATTATCCTCACCCCGAGAAAAATCGCAATTTATGCCCCACTTGAGTATAGTTCCTTTATTTACCCTTATTTCACTATCTCTTTATCCCAATTATATCTTGAAATATCTGGTCTGCTGTTGTTACTGTTTTCCCATTAGCCTGAAATGCCCGCTGGGCAATGATCATATCTGCAAACTCTTTTATCAGGTCAACATTTGAACCCTCAAGGTGTCCTGTTTTAAGCATACCCCGACCACCAGAGCCTGGCTTACCAATCTGTGCTGAACCAGAGTTTACAGTTTCTCCAAACAGAGTGCCATCATACTTTGCCATACCAGAAGGATTAGCAAATTGAGCCAAAGCTATCTGTCCAATGGTAAGAGTCTGTCCGTTATCATAAGAGGCAATAATTTGTCCATTATTATCAATCATAGTTTTACTTTCATCCAACTTACCCATCTTTGCCCCATCTTTATCGGTTATCTTGATATCATTTAGTGTATGTTGAAGCAAATCAAAATCAACATTAATCATAGTTGTGTTTACGCCCCTCTCTGAT
The DNA here is from genome assembly GCA_001873945.1 of Candidatus Desantisbacteria bacterium CG2_30_40_21. GTDB lineage: Bacteria > UBA9089 > CG2-30-40-21 > CG2-30-40-21 > CG2-30-40-21 > CG2-30-40-21. The sequence goes on along the minus strand of MNYI01000196.1, from coordinate 3,019 downwards.
GGTGGCGCTCCCCCGGACTCTGGTGGTGTAGCCATTATTGGTGCATCAAAATAGATGCCTTTGAACTTGCCACCAATTAATCCTGGATCCGATGGTGAACCAAAAACCTGAGAATTCTCAGAGTCAAAGGTTCCATCTCCCTTGAACATCAATAATCCATATCCAGCTACTTTTTCTTTTTCCACAGGATTCATCACTGTCCACAACCATTTATTCTCACTTAATTTCTCAAAGATCATATCTGTTTTATAAGAAACACCATAGGCATCAAAAAGGTCCGTACTTATTGTATATTCTCGATTTCCCTTTTCTTTTAAGATAGCCTCTGCCTTATCACCGGAGTCAGCCTTATAGGCATTTCCACCCCGCTCATACTGTGTCAGACTGCTATTTGGTGTAAAGCTGATTGCCTCAGGACCATTATTTCCATTGGAGATAAAGAAATCAACTGCCTGCGGTGTGGTTAATCGATAATCCACAGTAATATCACCTGCACCAATATTTCCTGGTGATTTTTCATTTGTCTGCGACTGAATAAGTATCTTGTCTAATCCATTTGTTCCAGAACCATCTAAGAATGTATACTCATCCTTAGCCAATATCCTGCCATCTATCTTTACTGCAAGGGTTGTCCTGTCAACATCTGGATGAGCTAAATCAAAGGCATTCAATCTGGTATAACTTACATAAAAATCTCCCACCTCAGAATCAATCAGCTTAATCTGATCCCTACTCCCAGGCCCTGTATTATCAGAGAATTTCCAATAAACTCCATCAGGTTCAATCGGTTTCCCTTTTGGAATCACCCCGGCATTTATATCATAAACCGTAATTGTATCCTCATCCACATCTGCATTCAAAATATTAATAGTGGTCTGGGCATTCCGATGAATCTCATCAAGAATCTGTGTGCCGCGCATTCCCTTTCCACCCTCACCTATCTTATCATTCTTTATCTCATTTGGGGCAATATTTACCCTGAAATAATCGTTACCCGTGCCATATAGCCCGGTGGTTTCCTGCCAACCATCAGATGGTGCAGGCCGTTCTGTACCCAAGTCCATGACCACATTATTGTTTCCACCCACTACCTTACCTGTGGTAATCTTAAAGGTAGAGAACAGGGGCATCAAACCAGTTTCCTCCAGAATAATCTCATCACCATCTCCAACAGTAGCAATACTTATTCTGTCTGTATCAGAGTGATAGGTGATATGTACCTTGGCATTGCTGGTATTTATCTCTTGAAATAGGTCAAAGACTGTGGCATAATTAGCTGAATTTATCTGTCTAGAGGTATATGTTCCCAATTTAGTAGTAATACTGATAGTACCATCCACCACTCCCTTTGAAAACTGTCCCCATCCACCAGCCATATTGATGCCATCTGCTGAACCCATTATCTTGGCAGTACTCATAACTACTGGGGCAGCCTCTGTATCAACAAAATTATTTATCACTTTTTTATCTGCATCTAATTCTAATATCCCTTTGGCATTTGTACCTTTATTAGCATAATAATCTGCGGTAACAACATCATTACTGCTAATAATTGAATGCGGAATCTCTTTTGCGCCCAGCGTGTCAGTTAAGAGTTTTGCCTTGGTCAGGAACCCATTTACATTATCCTGTTGTACACGAACGAAATAATCTGGAAGATTGGTATTGACCATAGTAAATCTGTCAAGAATAGGGTCATACCTCAGGATAACCGGCAAGGGACGATATGTTCCACTACCCTCCTCTACAGCATCATTCACATCATTAATAAAAGAATCAACAGTGGTAAATGTACTCATGGTCAGACTGGTCCATACAAAAGATTCAAGCAAATTAGTATCAGGATTAATGGCCAGCCAACTGAAGGTAATCAGACTACTTCCAGCAGGACCACCATTATTAAACCCTGCCCTTGCAAAGGTTTGCCTGGTATCTAACTGATTGGCAACAACCTCATCCCTGCTGACAGGGTTTTCTCCAGCATCAAAGGATACCCATGAATAATCTAAAGATGTTGTACCATCCGCTGAACCCTGCGAACCCTCACCCTTTAACTTGGCAAGGCTAAAGAACCCGGTAGCTGTAGTCTGATAGGCAGAGATAGCTACTGCATTGGATAAGGTAAACCTATCTGTCCGCGGATCATATTCAAGGGTTACCTTACTACCTGTTCCCTGTTTTACAGAGGACATAAATTGTCCAACACTATCATATGAACTAAGAGAACCTGATGTCCAACTCCCACCATTCCACTTAAAATGAACCTGACTGCTCAGAGCACTTGTTGACCAGACCTCTGATGTGCCTATTATGGGTGCATTCCAGTTAAATCCAGCCTTAGCAAAACCTGCGGATGTATTTATATTATTAATTACCACCTCATCCTTGCTTGCAGCAGAATAGAATGTTATTTGATCACTTCCACCTATTCCCTGATTATCGTTAAATCTCCATAAAGAGGCCGGCGTTTCTGCTCCATTTTGTTTTATCTTCAGGCTGGCAGGGTCTACTGTTGAATTATGCATATTAAATCCATTTCTA
>MNYI01000196.1:0-426 GCA_001873945.1 Candidatus Desantisbacteria bacterium CG2_30_40_21 | reverse complement strand
GTGCTGTGTTAAAAACGATTCTATCCAAACCATTTTTAGATTTACCAAATCTGGCATCTCCACCATTATCATCAAAATAATAAACAGTTGTCTCTGTGCCCCCTAGATCAGGATTCCACTTACCTTGAGTGGCAAGAATAGTACTGTTGGTCATTGGATTCGTGATATAAACACGCATGGTAGTAGGGTCTATATCAGGATTAGAAATATTAGCATACCATATAGTTGCTGTTATAGATCCAAACTCATCAATAACATTAATTGATTCTAACTTCAACTCCTCTTTGGTTACGGATCCAGGGTCAATAGCACCTTGTCCCTGCATTACATCCCCTCGCTCATAATGATAAGCATTTGTGGTAAGCAACTCTGTGGTCAGGGGATCTACTGCCCGCCATCGATAATAGTTTTTATCAGGATTATTGG
>MNYI01000074.1 GCA_001873945.1 Candidatus Desantisbacteria bacterium CG2_30_40_21 | reverse complement strand
CAAGAGAAGATTTATATGGTAATATTTAGTAACTACTCAGATAAAGTAATTTGCCACAGAGACACAAAGAAACAAGGGTGCACAATAACTATTATAGCTACATTGGACGGAAAAGAAAACAACGAAATACGCGAAAGGCACGAAAAGCAAGGGAAATAAAGACAGAATTTTTTCGTGTTTTTTGTGTTTTTCGTTGTTATCTCTTGATAGCTGAGTAGTTACTTAATACCTTTTCTTTTTGCTCAAAATCGCTAAGGTGCTTATTATTCCCTCCCTCTTGTTGCCATCTGTTCTTATATCGGAGTTTCAGATTATCCCCTTTTTCTCCAGCCAAATATTATTAACCCTAAAAATACCAGAAACCCTATAATAAACAGATATGGAATTGGGGTTGATGAGCCTCCTTTTGCAGTCTCATCAACATCCTTCATCTCATAGCCCGTAACAGCTGCCGCAGGTGCTGCATTTTTGGCTGTTTTTGCCGGTGGTAATGTTGTCTTATTCCTTTTGTCGGATACTAACTCTTTCCTGCCTATTTTATGTTGACCACTGACCGCTGACCACCTTCATTGCTTTCGTAGCCTTCATAAGCCCATCTGCATCAGGCTTCATCCCCGGCACAGACATCAATACGCTTGCGGTAAATTTTGTCAACGATGGATTATTGCAGGTATGGTCACAGCAGGCAAGCCCAACCTCTTGCACGCTCTCTGCATACTCCTTTGCCAGTGTTTCTATTACCTCTTTCTCAGGCTTCCAGTATTTTTTTCTGACAACCTCAAGCATCCTGGCCACAACCGATTGATATGCCCACATATTCTTTGACTCACGAAACGAATCCTTTATTCCCAAATTGTTTCTATCCAGCACATAGGTCTCATACATCTCGTTCCATTTGGCAGCGTCCACAGCCTCTGGCACGGTTACCTGCCACCCCCAGAGATGTTCCACCACTTTATCTATAAATCTTGTCCCAGCGTATCCTTCCTTGAGCATTTCTGTTATCCATTCAGGGTTAAGATACCTTGTCCTCATCTCCCTGCCCATCATTTTTTCAAGCGTCTCTTGCTTTGGCATCCTCGGATTTGCCATGTTGGTAACGAAAACCTCTGGTGTCTTACCGTCTATAGCTCGAATTGCCATTGCCGTGCTACCAAGATACTGAAAGAAATCATCGTTATCTAATGTTTGATAGACATTTCCTGAGCGGCTATGAACAGCCATCTTCGAGCCTGAGAGGGCATCCTTAAATACCTCAAGGCTGATATCCTCATAATCCTTCTCTATCTTTCCCCCCCAGAACCCCTGTCCATACAGATGGCTCATTCTCATAAAATAGACATCTGCTACCTGTTTTTCATTATCCCATGTGTTGGATAGGGGAATGACATTACTCAAATTTGTTCCATAAGCCCCTGAGGGGACGGTGAATAATCTCACCGCCGCTATCCGCTCAGCCATATCCTCATGGATGCCTTTCTTGATGAGCATCTTCTTTGTTTTCAGTATATTTGCACGAAGGATGTTATCTTCCTCATCCTGCTTTCCGGCAAGGCTAACAGCCTTATCAAGCAATGCCATGAGGTTGGAGAATAAATCACGATAAAGCCCAGATGGAACAATGGTTACATCGATGCGTGACCTTCCGAGTTCTTCGCGAGGAATCGCCGTAACTCCTATTACCTTCCCCCTTTCATCCCATTTCGGTTTAATTCCCATAAGGGACATAATCTGCGATTCCATCACCCCTTCATGCCTTATGGTCTCTACGCCCCATAGATTGAATGTGAGTTTGTCAGGATATATGCCGTGCCTCTGTTTGTAACCTTCGAGCAATTCTTTTGCCAGACGGACTCCCATTTCATACATAGTCGCAGAGGGTATCTTACTTGGGTCAAAGGAATAGAAGTTTTTACCGGTTGGTAATGATTCCGGATTCCTTATGGGGTCGTTTCCCGTCCCTGCCGGAATGTATCTGCCGGCAAGGGCAGCTATAAATGAGTCAAGCTCCCTTTGTCCGCTTTTAATTATTTTCTCCTCTATCTCTGCCAGCCGTCTTTCCTTCTCTTCTTTACTCAAGTTTGTCTCAATAGAAAGGATTGCCTCTGCAGTGCTTCTTCGGTATCGCTCTTCTGGAGATTTTCCAAAGGTGTGCAATCCAAATGGTGTTTGCTTCTCTGCGAGCTCCTTTATGTAATGTTCGAGTATTTCCACCTCATCATTTGATTTTATTGCCTCAAGACTGAGGTCAGTCAATATGCCCATCCTTTTTGCAAGTTTGTTAATCTGCTCAAGCCTTGACTCAGCCAAGAGCCGGCTTTTATCCCTTGCCACGAGATAATCATCGATAGATGCTGCCAGTTCTTTTAATTCCTTGTTCAATCCCGCCTTGTCAAATGGTGGGGTCATGTGGTCAATAATAACTGCCATGCCTCGCCTCTTTGCCTGTAACCCCTCGCCCACATCATCCACAATATAAGGGTAAATATTTGGCAGATTGTCAATCAATATCTCAGGCGGGTCTTCATTCGTAAACCCCACCTCTTTGCCACAAAGCCATTCATGTGTCCCATGGGTGCCGATATGGGCAACTGCATCTGCCCCAAAACCCTTCTTCAACCACAGATAAAAGGCTATGTACTGATGATGCGGCGGCATGGTAACATCATGATACAGTTTTTTGACATCCTGCTCCCAACCCCTTGACGGCTGTGGGGTAAATAGGACATGTCCATATCGGACCGCAGGGATAATGATATTTCCTTGCCAGACCATAATCTTGCTATTCTCCACCGTGCCCCAGCTTTTAAGGACAGACATCTTGAACCCAACAGGTAATTCTTCAAACCATTGCTTGTAGATATTCATAGGAATAAGCACGGCTTAACCGCTTCTGGCTAATTTGTCAATCTCTGCGGGTGCCCAATTGCCAACATTTCTGCCATAACTATGAATATCATTAAAGAGCTTATCCTTGCTAATCTCTTGACCAATATCATACCCCTCAGTCCTCAGCCTGTTGATTATCTGCCAAAGGCTCTCCGGCAGCACATTAAGGTAAGATGCACCAATGTTTTGTTTACCGGGTGGATAGTTATAATAAATGATAGCGAGCTTTTTATCCTTGCTGGGTTTATTCTGAAGGTTTATCCATGCCCCTACCCGGTCAACCAGCCTGTTTATTCGCTCAGGGATTGGGGTTACTTTTACATATTCAAGCCCTGTCTGGCTGTCAATCATTTTTTCCTTTGAGGCAATAACCGTAGGCTGGATAAGCCCTTCCAACTCAGTCGTTGCTACCTGCCATGTTCGCTCAAAGATATCAAGACCTACCTTTGACCTTTCCCATTCCTGCCTTGATTGGGTGTAAAGTGAAATGGCATTAATCACCGGGACATTAAGCCTGGTCAAAAGGGGTATTCCAACCTGCGGATTTAGACCTAGCTTCATAGCTATTCCTACAACAAGCCTGACCCGAGCCTTGCCATCCATATCAAAGAAAAACCTTTCAATAACAGGCTGTGATGGATAGCCATATACAGGCAAGAGATTAAATCCCTGCTTCTCGAGCGGTTCAAGGACTGCATCAATAAGAATGTTACCGTTTGGCTATCTATTTCCTTGACAGCATCGATTACTGTCTTCAGATTAGAATCACCCGGGATGATAGTTACCTTCAGGGGTGCGGCATGGAGGGGCATAACAAAAGCCGCAAGAAATAACAGAACGACTCCCAATCTATTCAAATTATTCCGGTACATAAACCACCTTCCCATCATTTAATTGATACGCTGTTCCCAGCCTTGTCCCTTCGCCGTTTAATTTCTTGTCCGTAACCTTTTTAATGACTAAGTCAAGCT
>MNYI01000249.1 GCA_001873945.1 Candidatus Desantisbacteria bacterium CG2_30_40_21 | reverse complement strand
TAAGGCAGCAATTCTCATTATGGATTTTCAGATTCACCACAGAGACACGGAGGCACGGAGAATAATTTAAAAAAACAAGCTGACGGAATGCAAATTTTTATAAATTCACAGAATAATGCTTCAAATTTCCAAAAATCTGCGTTCAGCCACATTCAAATAAGAGATTTGTCCTTCGATTTTCCTCTGTGTCTCCGTGTCTCTGTGGTGAGTTGTTATGTGTTTATGCGGTAAAAATGTCATAATGAAAATTGCTGGTAAGTGGTCTGACCCCTTTTGCGATCATTCTATCAAAAAATCCTGCAACTCCTGAGTTAGTTTCATGCTGCGGAGTTTTTCTAATACATTCTTTTCTATTTGCCTTATTCTTTCTCTGGTAAGCCCCAAAATCTTCCCAACCTCTTCAAGGGTATGAGGTTCCATACCATCCAGCCCAAATCTTAACTTTAGCGTCATTTTTCCCTTTTCTGGAAGCATATTAAGGATAACATCAATTTTTTCCTGAAGCATTCGTAGGAATGCAGTTTTTGCAGGGGAAAGGGTTTCTTTATCCTCAATTAAATCACCAAATTGACTTTCCCCATCAATGCCTACAGGTGAGTCAAGGGAAATAGGTTCTTGAGCAACATTGATTAACTCAATTACCTTTTGCACCGGCAGGTTCATCTTTTCTGCTATTTCTTTTAATTCCGGCTCTCTTCCTAATTGTTGAGAAAGCAACTGAATGGTTCGCATACATCGATTAATTATCTCTACCATATAGATTGGAACCCTGATAGTTCTTGACTGGTCAGAGATAGCTCTTAAGATAGATTGTTTTATCCACCAGATAGCATAGGTGTTGAACCGATAGCCCTCCATATAGTTATACCTGTCCACAGCCTTAACCAACCCCAGATTGCCTTCATTGATAATATCAAGCAGACTCATCACAGTGCCCTGTATATATCTTTTAGCAACTGTGACCACCAGCCGTAGGTTTGCCTCTATAAACCTTCTTTTTATATTTTCAATCTCTGCCTCAATCGTATCTACCTGATGAAACCTATCCTTAATCTCTTCTATGGAGAATTTTGCTAACGAGTGTGGAAGAGCATATTGTGTTTTTTCCTTTATTCCTGTATCTTGGTGCCTTTCTGTCTCCGTGCCTTGTTCCATCCATTTGCGAAACCTTTTTGCAGACATGCCAAGCTGTATCTCTATTTCCTTAAGTTTTATTCTTTTTTTTTCCATTTCCATGGCTAATTCTCTTTCTTCATCAGCATCTAAAAGAGAAATCTGGTTAATGTCCTTAAGATATGCTTTCATGGGTGAGTCAGATATATTATTTTTACCCTTTTTCTTTTTTTTAATCACAGGTTCTATCTCTTCTGGGAGTATCTCTTCATAATATTCCCCAAGATGCGAAAAGATGTCATCTAATTGTGTTGGATCAATACAATTATCATCAAGTATTTCATCAATATTATTATCTTGATAATTCTTCATCCTTCATCCCCTCTCGTAAAATGAAATCACAATATCCCCATATCTGCGTTGTTTTGTGTGAATTAATGGATCAGTCGCAGAAAGCCCTTCAGCCAGAGGCAATACCTCTTCCTTTTTATGGTGTTCTGCACCAACCAATCCGCCCGGAGAGATTAGATTGCTCTTAGCTATTGCCTCTATGGTTGACCAGACAAGTCCCTTTAAGAATGGTGGAGCTAAATAAATAATATCAAATCCTGTCATATTTTTATCTCTGGCCATTCTTTTATCCAGCATTTGGATTGCTTCAGAAACGGTTAATGTTATTATATCGGCATGTTCAAGAAATTTGACAATCATTAAATTTTCCTTAATAAGCCTTGCCTGTGCCACATTATTTTCAACAAAAATAACTCGTTTTGCCCCACGGCTTAAGGCTTCTATACCAATATTGCCTGTGCCAGAGTATAGATCCAGAATAACAGCATCCTTAACCCTATTAACCAACATATCAAATAAAGATGTTTTTACCCTGCTTAATGTTGGACGGGTAGACATGGTATCCAATGCCTTTATTTTTTTACCCTTAGCAATGCCGCCGCTGATTCTGATCATTGTATTACACCTCTTTTCTCTCTCTGCGTCCTCTGTGTCTCCGTGTGAGCCTCCTATCCCCCCCCCAGAATGTTAAAATTGCCTCTCTGATAATTTTAGCTGCAATAGCCGCTGTAATCTGCCCCGGGTCGTGAGATGGAAGAACCTCAACCATATCAAAACCAATAATATTTAATCCGCTTAAAGAATAAATAGCCTCAAATAATTCATGCGGAGAAACACCACAAGGCTCAGGAACACTTACCCCAGGTGCATAGGCTGGATCAAGAATATCAATGTCAATGGTTAGATAAATCGGTATTCCTTGCAGTTTTTTCAGAGTAACCTCATCAAGCCTTAATTGAGAAGAGAGATGGCACTGCTGCCTGCCAAGTTCAAACTCTTCCTTTTCCCCGGATCTTATCCCCAATTGATAAATCCTTTCCGGTCCAACTAGTTCCAAACAACGATGCATTACGCAGGCATGAGAGTATTTTTTACCCTCATATTCATTCCTCAGGTCTGCATGGGCATCCATCTGGATAATAACCAGTTCGGGATATTTTTCCTTTAATCCCTCAACAACACCCACTGTAACAGTATGCTCGCCGCCAATAACCACTACCTTTTTGTTGTTAATGGTTCCTACCTCTTCGGTAATAAGCCTCATGGATTCAATAATGTCCCGACCAAAGGTTACCCCTCCCAGATCACACAATTTCATTTCTTGTAAGCTACGATCCAATCTGGGGCTATAGCTTTCTAAGAGATGGGACATGTGTCTAATGTTCTGTGGACCATCAGCCAGACCTGTTCTTGGAACACTATATTCAAACGGTGCCCCAAGCAAGGCAACCGTAGCTTCGTCCAAATGTGCTTCAAAATCCAAAAATTTCTTAATATGCATAGCATACCTCCAAATCAGTTGACAGGGATCAGTTGACAATTAACAGGGACAGTAGCCAATATCTATTTTCCCCTGACAACTGATCCCTGCATTTTCAAACCGGGGCAGAAAATGAGAAAACGGGGAGAAAATGGGAAAATGGGGACAGCGCCCTATTTTCCCCCCATTTTCCCCACGACTTTTAATACAACAAAACAGCCGCTGCAATTACACTCCCTGTCTTTACCACTACATGTTGAGTACTCGTTACTTTAACATCATTCAGAACAATTCCTCTGGTAACAAATGCCTCTTCTACCATAGAGATAACCCGCTTGGAAGCTTCTTTTGCTGTACACTTTCCAGAATACTCCATAATAACCCCATAATGATCGGGTTTGTGAAAACCAGCAGCCACTGCGGCAGCAATCATCTCCCCGGGCACATCACTGGTAATAGTGGCATAAGCCATTGGGGTCAAAGAGCCGCCAGGGATATTGGGTAATTCTATAAGCTCAATACCCGGCGGCACAATGCTTGACACCTTAATCAGATTGATATTGCCTATGCCCGCAGCAAGCAAGGCATGGTCAAAGGCATTCAGCTTGGTTAAACCCTCTGCCCCTCCAGAAGTCATCGCCATCTTTGTTGGTATGGGAATCATTTCGTAACACCTCCAATTTTAATTTATGAAAATCAATGAATAACTGTAACTACTCAGGTAAAGTAATTCACCACGGAGAACACATAAGTTGATAGGTTGATAGGTTAAAGGAACACAGATTATAAACCTATAAACTCATCAACCTATCAACCTATCCCTTTCCAACCCATCAACTATTCAACTTATCAACTTTTTGTGTCTTCGTGCCTTTGTGGTGAGTAGTTACGAATAACTTAACAAAAGGGTTTTGTCCCTTCTCTATCTTCTCTGTGCCTCTGTGCCACAATTACCCT
>MNYI01000031.1 GCA_001873945.1 Candidatus Desantisbacteria bacterium CG2_30_40_21 | reverse complement strand
TGAGTTTATAGGTTAAAGGAACACAGATTCATAATTCATAAACATTTCCTATCAATTCATCCACTTATCAACCCATCAACTATTCAACTTATCAACTTTTTGTGTTTTCGTGCCTTTGTGGTGAGTAGTTACCTTGACTCCTTATTATATCACAGCTTTTAATAAATGACAACTAAAATTATCGGCATGGTTCAAAAATGATCGATTGAGGGAATCAGGCAATCCGATGTTTTTTCACCCCTACCCTCCAATCTTATAAATAAACTTTCCCGCTTCTCCCTTTGATGGCGGAACAGATGAGGCAATGAGGATTGGTCTGCTATAATCCTTTTCCTTTAAGATTCTGGCTATCTCATCCTCCATTATACCAGCAACAACCCCCTTTTGTTCCAATTTATGAATAACATCCTCTGGTTTAATCAGTACCATGCCTGTAGCGGGCGGGGTAATGTTGATAAAAACCTCGTGTTTGTCCTCAGAAATGGTTATCTCAAACTTGCCGCCAAATTCAGTGGTAAATTGCATTAATCCAATACGAACTGGTTCTTTTGGTGGATCGGTACATGCTGCAATTACCCTCTGGGAGTCAATATCCATATATCCCCGTCTTTCTATTTCTGCCAGAATTTGTTCTGAGGTGATGCGTTTCCCCTTTCCTACAGGAGGCCTTAGACGAAGGAAAAGCCCTTCCCGCCTATTAATCAGATTAAAACTCCCATTTGCATCTGTATCAAGATCAATAGTATCTTCCTCAAGCGGCTCTTCTATACATGAATTATCGAAAGTTTCCAACCATGGACCCTCTACACCCTTTGGGTAGACGCGTATAGCCGATATTTGAGATTGTTCTTTGGGTATAGTATCACCATCTAATTCTTCCAGAGGCATCCCTAATAATGGAGCAGCCTGCTGTATTGCCTCATCAATAGAATATCCAGGGACAATAATAGACCTTGGAACAGTACATTGTGAGGCAGAAATAGTTATAGTTGGGGGTTTTGAGGGAGATATATTGGGTGGTTCATAGGCTTGTGTGGTCATAGCACCCTTTTCCATCTTAAATGTTACCTTCTTTGCCGGTTTTTTAGTGGTCATGCTCCTTTTACCAAACACAAGGGTTACCTTGGGATAAAGGGTTCCAAGAACAGAAAGGATGCCATTTTCACCAACCTTAACCGTGGTTGGTGTTCCATCTTCATTGCCAATCATCTTGGCATGGATCAAGTTTTGTGCAAATATCTCGCCACCCACAATCAAGCCCTTCCCCTCAGAAACCAGAACAACATTCTCTGCAATCACCGGAGAATCCATTATTGTCGTGCTAACATTAAGTGTCCCTCCACACTTAATCTGTGACTCCTTAATTATGGTTGCGGACATGTCAAGAGCGGTTTTAATCTTTGCCTTGTTAATCTCCCCTTCAACAGTGAGTGTTCCTTTAGCCGTAATTTCAACCGTACTTTCCACATTTCCATGAATAATAATATCATTGCCGCCAATCTTTACCCCTTCTTTTACATTCCCATGAATAATAATCTTTCCCGAGGTCTCAATATTAGCATCAGCATCAGCCTCAACCTTGATTATTTGTTCTACGGCTGCCTGAAAGCCCTGCCATATTACCTTTCCAAATGCAGCGGAAAAGCATCTATTTTTATCTATAAAGATATTTTTTCCGGCAATAAGGGTAATATCCCTTCCATGAAGCCCAGATATATTCTCTCCGGTCACGGCTATTCCTGAACTGCCAATGGTTGAGGGTATTTTTACACCCAATAATTGTCCTGGAATGGCATCTTCACCAATAAGTACTGCTCCATCGCTTTTTTCCCCATATTGATAGGCAAGATAGGCACTCATCCCTATCAGGGGTGGGTGGCCATGGGCAACAACTACGGGCATCTTAAACTCCACATTGTGTAGTATTTCAACAAGCCTCTCCATATTTATTCCAAACGAAACATTTTTTTTATTTAATGCCTTGACAATATCCTCCACGCTCATCAACATCCCGCCCATTTTAGGAGGGATGATATTAACCGTAGCAGTTAATTGATCAGGGGAAATCTCTATCTCTATTTTACCACGAAGATACTGTCTTGGACCAATTCTTACCGGTTTTTTTATTCTTTTTTCAAATACGGTTTCTACCATTGAGGTATCAATCTCATTAAATTTTTGAGATATTATTTCTTCAATAACCTCATGGCTGAATGTCTTTTTCCCTGCCCCCTGAGAGAAGATAACTGTGAGATAAAGCCCATCAGCATTATTCTCAAAACTAAAGGAACCGTCCGTGGTTGGACCATATAGCTCATCCCACTTATCTGGAAACCATGGTCCAATGATGCCTTTCTTAAATACTATTATCTTCCCCTGTTTCTCTATTTGAGTATCTACCTCATCTTTTGGCAATTGAAGCAGTTCTGCACCCATATTTTTTGCCTCTTCCAACAAGGCTACACCCTCAATTGCTACAGAAATAGGCATATCAGCAAGAAGTATGGGGGCACTTATGGCTCCATGCGAAGCCTTCTCCTCTTCCACGACAATCTCCTCGTAGTTTTTTATGGTTACATTTCCGGATGGCTCTACTTGATAAAATGCTTTTTTGATTGTTTTTTTTACGGAAGATGTTCTTTTGCCCAGAAGAATATTTACATAAGGATAAACAATCTCAATATAAGCCATTGCACCGGGAGAAAGAGTAATAAGGGTAATTTCATTATCACCCTCTATCCCAGCCTTTTTAGCAGTAAGAAGTTTTTTTACGGTTACTTCTCCACCAAAGATAAGCCCCTTTCTACTTGTATGGCTAATAATTCTCCCTGCTGTAACTATAGATTTTATTATGGCACCATCAACAGTTATTGTGCCTGCAACAGTAACCATTGCCTCTTTTAAGGCATTTGCTGAAAGGTTGCCCTCACAAACAACCTTTGCCTTGAGAATATCTTGTTTAACGCTGATATTCCCACCGGCATTAATCTCCGCAGCACCTATTCCACCTGATACCGTAATATTCCCGGCAGCAGTAACAACGGCACTATCATTTATTGAACCCTGAATTTCAATACTGCCCGGAAATTCTATAGAATCACTGACATTTTCTTGAATGCTAAGAATTTTTTCAACATTTATCCTTTCCTTTTCCCAGACAATTCGTCCAAAATCCATGGCAAATAATCGAGTACCATCCTCAGAGACACATACATTTCTGCCAGGGATAACAGTAACATCCTCTCCCTCTCTGGCCGGAATATCCTCGCCGGTAATAGTCCTTCCCACCCTTCCCTGTTTGGGTTCTGCCTTGGCACAGATCAATTGTCCGGGAAATACATCAAGATGATGTTCTCCAAAGTTATCTGGAATTGGGGTAAATATTGTTTCACTCATTACATTACCACCTTTTGGAATTATTCAGGAGTCAAGAAAAAATAACTTGTACAGTCGTGCCACCGATCCATCTTGGCTGGCTCCGTTGTTCGTCGCTTACGAACAGTCAGACTTGCCAGACTTGCCAGCCAAGTGTCTCAGTGACTCTTGGCGTACAACTTATTTTTTCTTAACTCCTTGTAACTACTCAGGTAAAGTAATTCACCACGGAGAACACATAAATTGATAGGTTGATAGGTTGATGAGTTTATAGGTTAAAGGAACACAGATTCATAATTCATAAACATTTCCTATCAATTCATCCACTTATCAACCCATCAACTATTCAACTTATCAACTTTTTGTGTTTTCGTGCCTTTGTGGTGAGTAGTTACGACTCCTTAATTATAAAATAAAATAAACAGTTTGTCA
>MNYI01000032.1 GCA_001873945.1 Candidatus Desantisbacteria bacterium CG2_30_40_21 | reverse complement strand
GATGATGCGGTATGTTTGGTACGATAATTCTTGCCATTCTTGCCATAATAAATAAATATTGTAACTACTCAGCTATCAAGAGATAACAACGAAAAACACAAAAAACACGAAAAAATTCTGTCTTTATTTCCCTTGCTTTTCGTGCCTTTCGCGTATTTCGTTGTTTTCTTTTCCGTCCAATGTAGCTATAATAGTTATTGTGCACCCTTGTTTCTTTGTGTCTCTGTGGCAAATTACTTTACCTGAGTAGTTACGGGTTATCAAACATTCCGGAGCATCAAAGATGCAGGTGCATTTTGAAAATATTAATATCGTGTCTCCAGATAAGTTGTTCGTACTGGATAACAATAATAATGAAAAAGCCTCATATTCAGACAGCAGGAGTAATATTGTGTCACCAGTGGTTGATGGGGAGGTAATTAAGTTAAAATTGGTTACAGATAATAAGGATACTGCCTATGGATTCAAGGTGGATAGGTATATGGCTGTAGATGGCACCCCAGGCGATCAGGATACTACCCCACCAGCAGGGATAACCAATATTTTTGCCTCAGAGGCAACCCCTACCTCTGTCAAACTTATCTGGACAGCACCAGGTGATGATGGAAACATTGGTACAGCAATGTTCTATGATATCCGCTACTCTACCTCAACCATTAATGACTTAAACTGGGCAAAGGCTGCTCAGTTTCAAGGCGAACCAGTACCGAAAAACGCTGGGACAGCTCAAACCGTTATTGTTTCAGGCTTGTCGTGGGGTTCATTTTATTATTTTGGGATAAAGAGCTATGATGATCGGGGTGCTGCATCTATTCTGTCAAATATTACCATAGGCACAACCTCCCCTGCTGGATGCAGTTTGAGTAATGGTAAGGTTGATCTGAATACAGGCACAGCCAATACAACGGTGTTTACTTATAGTGTCCTTTATAATGATTCAAATAATCAGGCTCCAAAGATAGGTTATCCAAAGATACATATTCTTCTTGGTGAAAAAGAGGTAAAGGGTGGACTAATGTCACCAGTAGACGGTATGGATACGATCTATACAGATGGCAAGGCGTATCAGTATAAGGGTTCGTTGCCTTATAGCGGTCAGTATTCATTCTGGTTTGAGGCATTTAATAAGGATAATAAACCAGCAAGGACAGTCGTATATCAGGGATTGACAGTCAGCGGTGTTAATGTTGCCCCAAATCTTTTATGGACTGGTGAGGTCGGGTACGAAAATGATGGAATAAATCCAAATGGTGTTGATTCAGGCAAGGAATGTGTTTATAAGGTTAAGTATACGGATGCTAATAATGACCCGGTAGCCACTGGATATCCAAAGGTGTCCATCTATAATCCTTCTGGTCAGTTGATTGGTAGTGTTGTTATGAAGTATGAGTCAGGTAGTTGGAGTACTGGTGCCATATACAGGCTGGCTACCTTAACCTCCTCTACTGCAGGCAGGTATTCATATAAGTTTGAGGCAAAGGATGTTGTGGGTGCTACAGCTATGGGTTCGCCAGTAGCGACAAATTATGGTCCAACGGTTAGTGGGGCACCTGTGTTGAATTGGATAGGTGGTACAGGCTATGAGAAGGATGGGATAAATCCAGAGGTTGGTATAGCCGCCAGGGATACTGTGTTTATATATCAGGTAAAATATACTGATCCAGATGGTGACAAGCCGTATCCTGGTTATCCTCAACTACACATTTATAAGGGTGGGGTAGAGTTGGCTGGAGAAAGCCCAAAGAGTATGATTAAGGTTACTGCTGATGAAACAGATGCTGTGTATAAGAGTGGGGTTATCTACAAGGTAGAGTATAAGTTCCCAATTGGTGGTTCAGATTATACCTATAATTTTGAGGCTACAGATAGATGGGGTGTGCCGGCTACTGGTGAGCCTGCGAGCAGGCTGATGGATGCTCCGGATGTTAATAATCCACCATTCTTAGAATGGAGTAAGATGAATGATGGATATATGCTGGATGGCGTTGATCCGGATAGTGGTCAGGTCGGGGCAAGTTTTACCTTTACTGTAAAGTATTCGCATTACGATAATGATGCACCGGCACCAGGCTATCCAAAAGGTGGCAATATTTGCTGGAGATGTTCTGTTTGGCAGCTTTACCATGGCTCTCGTTGATCCATCAGCTAATAACTATAAGAAGGGTAAACTCTATACATATAGCCTGAAGTTGTCTCAGGCAGGCAGTTACAGCTATCAATTTGTAGCCTGCGATGTCAAGGGTGTACCAGCTATTGGTGAGCCAATAAAGAAACGGATTGGTCCAATAGTATCTACCATACCAGTTCTTAGTTGGCTTGGGACTGCTGGTTATGAAAGTGATGGTGTTTCACCAGATGATGGTACTAAAGATACTGTGTTTACATTCAAGGTGAAGTACACAAATATGTTTCCGCCAGCAGCCAATTTGCCGAGGGTGATTATTACCTCTACAGGTGGCGAGGTCATAGAGGCTAAGATGTCTGGGACAGGGACAGATTATGCAAAGGGTGTGGAGTTTAATTATGCAACAAAACTAAGTGGTAAGGGAATATATAGTTATTCTTCCCGCAGCGAGAATACGATTGGGATGATGGCTACAGGTACACCTGTACAAATAATGTCTGGTCCAAGGGTAAAGATGCCTCCTGGTACAATTACTACTCTTGTTGCCACAAATCCAGCTACCAGCTCTGTCAAACTTACATGGACAGCACCAGGTGATGATGGAAGCATTGGTACAGCCACACAGTATGATATTCGGTATGCTACGGTTACAATTACTGATGCAAACTGGAATAATGCTGTTCGATGTGTAAATACACCTGCACCGGGAATTACTGGTATCGGGCAGAGTTTTGTGGTTACTGGATTGCAACCATATACCAGATATTATTTTGCGATGAAGACAAGGGATGAGGTGCCAAATTGGTCGGGGTTGTCAAATGTGGCGGTGGGGATGACTATACTACCAGTAATAACTATTACTCAGGTTATTCCACCAAATGGCAGTGTTTCCTTTACTACCCTACCTTCTGAGAATCGTATTCGTTGCACAGCGGATATAAAGCCAGATTCGTTAGATGCGGGGTACAATAACCAGATAGAGTGGGAAATAGATGATGACCCGAGAGACAGCAATCCAAGTGGTAATCCTAATGACATACAAAGAGGTAATGATGTTCAACTCCAGATAACTATGCCACCAGTACCGGCAGATACTGATGGACGAGGATTTCCACTAAGCTATAGGATTGTTGCTTCTGTTGTGATTAACAATGCTACATATACTTCTGTGGCGACTTATACGACACAGGATGAAATGGATCAAATAAGGCAGGAGTATATTGATATGAATAAGACAACAAAACCTGCTCGGACTGCATTTGTAAATGCTCAAACTTATGTAAATCCAGGACATTTTGTATTTAATGCGATAAATTGGAGTGTAAACCCTGCTACCGGTAGTAGGTATAATTGGGCAATATTTACTATAGGTCAACACTTGGAAAATATTAGAGCAGCTATTGGAAATCAAATAATGTCTGTAAATAGTGGGTATAGAAGTCCAATTCGTCAACTCCAAGTAAATCCAACTGCTCCGGAGTCCAGACATATTTATGGCGATGCTGTGGATATTGGGCTTAGGGATTGGGATGGAAATGGAAATACTGATGAGCTTGATTATTGGATTATGCGAAGAGCTGCTGAAGCCAAAGGAGCAACTTAACCCAAGTTCATGAAAACACTACCGATTAATGCTGGATTTTGCTACTATCAAAAATTAACTCTTGTCATATCAATGAGTTACATATTCGGGTTCTTAAAAATTGGCTTTGTAGTGCCAAAATCTCACAAAAGCCATAAAATTTTCCTTGACAAACGAAACTTATTATGATATAAT
>MNYI01000184.1 GCA_001873945.1 Candidatus Desantisbacteria bacterium CG2_30_40_21 | reverse complement strand
AGTTGATGGGTTGATAAGTGGATGAATTGATAGGAAATGTTTATGAATTATGAATCTGTGTTCCTTTAATCTATAAACTCATCAACCTATCAACCTATCAACTTATGTGTTCTCCGTGGTGAATTACTTTACCTGAGTAGTTGCGATTTTTTTCAGGGTGACGACTAATCATCGCCTGAGTATATACAGGACAGGCAGGCAAGGAGTATCATTTGAATCTTCAGGCTAATATTACTCAAATAAAACAAAGAATCAATCAGGCACTCAAGGCTTCAGATAAGGGGCAGGATGAGGTTGCTTTGGTTGTAGTAACAAAATCTGTTGCCATAGATACCATCAAGACTGCTATAGCTGAAGGTGTAGAAAATATTGGTGAAAATCGTATTCAAGATGCAAAGATAAAATATCAGGAAATTGGTAATAGCGTAAAATGGCATATGATTGGCCATCTTCAACGAAACAAGGTAAGGGATGCGGTGAAGATATTTGATATTATCCATTCGGTTGATAGCCTTCGCATAGCAGGGGCAATTAATGAAGAGGCATTCCAACAGAATAAGATACAGGATGTGCTTATTCAGGTAAATACCTCAGGGGAAAAGACAAAGTATGGGTTGAGTCCATCGGAAGCAGATGTTTTTTTTGGAAAAGTGAATGAATTTCCATATTTGAATATCAAAGGATTGATGACTATCGGTCCACTGTCAGATGAGCTAGTCCAGATTCGTGGCTGTTTTCAGCAACTTTTTCAGTTGTATCATAGCCTGAAGGCAGATGGTTTTTCTTTTGCCTATCTTTCTATGGGCATGAGTGATGATTTTGAGTTGGCTATCCATGAGGGTTCAAATATGGTCAGGATTGGACGAGCAATATTCAGGTGATCAGGTCGTAGGGTAGGAAGGTTATAGGGTAGTAGGTGCGTGATTACCTTACTACCTGATCACCACCGAGGAGGGAAAGATATGAATGGATTTACACACTTTGATGAAAATGGTAATCCTCGGATGGTTGATGTTTCAGTCAAGGAGGTAACCTCAAGGATAGCTGTGGCTCAGGGGATGATACGGATGCAGCCTGCAACACTTGAGTTGATAAAAACTGGCGGTATTTTTAAGGGTGATGTTTTGAGTGTAGCTACATGTGCTGGAATCATGGCAGCAAAACGAACTGGCGAGATTATCCCCATGTGCCATCCCCTTGGTATAGACGGCTGTGAATTATCATTTACTGTAAGTGAAACCGAGCCGGCAATTAAGGTAGAGGCAAGGGCTAAGGTTTGCAGTAAAACTGGTGTAGAAATGGAGGCACTGATGGCTGTATCCATAGCCTGCTTAACCATCTATGATATGTGCAAGGCTTATGATAAAGCTATGCTTATTTCAGACATTATGCTTGTTTCAAAATCAGGCGGTAAGAGTGGACAATGGCAGAGAGAAGAGGTAATCGGTGATTATTGATCATCTATAGCAAGGGGTGCTAATGTCAGGATTAAATGCCATAATCAATGCTGGTGGTCAGAGCCTGCGGTTTGGGTCTGATAAGGCTGAGATGATGCTTGAGGGGAAGAGGGTAATTGAAACATTGATTGAGAGACTACAGGGGGTATGCTCACAAATAATTATTGTCTCCAATCAGCTTAAGGGGGATGAATATCCTGGAGTCAGGATAGTTAAGGATGTTATCTGTGGTATTGGTCCACTTGGTGGTATCCATGCTGGATTATTAGCCTCAAATACCCATCATAATCTTGTGATTGCCTGCGATATGCCATTCATTAACATAGAGTTTATTAAATATATGATGTCTCAGGTCAAGCCAGAGGATAAGGCAGTTATCCCTATGATAGAGGGACGGGCTGAACCACTTTGTGGGATATATGCCAGAAGTTGTATTCTGATAATCGAAGGGTTGACAAATATAACTACAAGTGTGGTTCCTGGGGAAAAAACAAGAGGATTTTGTATCTTGAGGTTGTTGGATGAGGTAAGGGCAAGGTATATTGAGGAAGGGATTATGCGGCAGTTTGACCCGCAGTTGCATATGTTTTTTAATATTAATACTGTTGAGGATTTGCAGCAGGCATATAAATGGAGATTTAACCACGAAAAACACGAAGGACACGAAAACCTGCCTTCTTTACTTTCGTGATTTTAGTGCCTTTCGTGGTTAAAAATGGAGGCAAACAATGTTCCGTATCGGCATATTAACCATAAGTGACCGATGTTCTAAAGGTGAACGAGATGATAAAAGCGGTGAAGCGATCCGAGGGATGGTGGCAAGGCTGAATGGTGAGGTTGTTCAGTATGAGATTGTTCCAGATGTTCGTGAAATAATTGCCCAAAAGCTCATCGAAATGGCAGATGTAACAGGTTGTGAACTTGTGTTGACTACAGGTGGTACAGGATTTTCTCCACGAGATGTTACCCCTGAGGCTACTTCTATGGTGATAGATAGAGCAGCACCTGGATTGGCTGAAGCCATGCGTCTATCCAGCCTGTCCATTACCCCCCACGCCATGCTTTCAAGGGCAATAGCTGGTATAAGAAAACAATGCCTGATTGTCAACCTTCCCGGCAGTCCCAAAGCAGTAACAGAATGTTTAGATGCAATCATACCTGCACTCCCACATGGGCTTAAGGTATTGAGGGGAGTCGTTGGGGATTGCGGATAAATACATTGCCAAGGTGAATTTGTAACCGTTCACAGGGGCAGGAATGATGCGTTGTTCAGGTTCGTAGGGGCAAACCTATGTGTTCCCCATTTATTCGGGGTAGACACACGGGTAGACACATAGGTCTACCCCTACATGTGCCATTGCTCTCATTGATTAATCCTCACCCCGAGAAAAATCGCAATTTATGCCCTACTTGAGTATAAAATCCCCATGATTTTCAATATCACAGGCAAGATTACCTTTTCCACAATCCCAAGATATAACAGGGCAAAAACAATTATGAATCCATAGCGTTCGAGTTGGCTATACCCATACGCCTGTTTTGGGGGTAATAATCCAATAACTATCCTTGCCCCATCAAGTGGAGGGATGGGGATAAGATTAAAAATAGCCAGCAAAAGGTTAATAAGCATGGCAAGAAATATTACTGGATTACCCTCAATATTAATCTCAGCTATTACCCTTGTTTGTAGTAAAAGGCTCAATCCGAGAGCCAATAATAGATTGGCTATTGGACCGGCTAAGGCAATCCAGATCATATCCTGTTTGGGATGATGCAGATTTTGAAAATTTATAGGTACCGGCTTTGCCCAGCCAAATGAGACAGGAGAACCAATCAAGGCTAATCCAATGGGAACAATAAGTGTCCCTACCGGATCTATATGAGCCAGAGGATTCAAGGTCAATCGCCCCATATTCTTAGCTGTTTCATCCCCAAGTTTATATGCCACAAACCCATGCGACACTTCATGAATGGTTACCGCAATCAGACATAAGGCTACGGAGATAACAGCGATAATCAATTTGCAACTCCTATATTATGATGAAGAAGGCACAAAGGCACAGAGGGGCAGAGGGAACAGAGAGGCACAGAATATTGCCTACCTACTCTTTCTCTTATCGTAACTACTCACCACAAAGGCACGAAGACACAAAAAGTTGATAAGTTGAATAGTTGATGGGTTGATAAGTGGATGAATTGATAGGAAATGTTTATGAATTATGGATCTGTGTTCCTTTAACCTATAAACTCATCAACCTATCAACCTATCAACTTATGTGTTCTCCGTGGTGAATTACTTTACCTGAGTAGTTACAATTGATATAGTTCAAATCAGGATAAC
>MNYI01000157.1 GCA_001873945.1 Candidatus Desantisbacteria bacterium CG2_30_40_21 | reverse complement strand
TGATGGGTTGATAAGTGGATGAATTGATAGGAAATGTTTATGAATTATGAATCTGTGTTCCTTTAACCTATAAACTCATCAACCTATCAACCTATTAACTTATGTGTTCTCCGTGGTAAATTCCTTTACCTGAGTAGTTACCATATATGACTTATATCCCTATCCCATAGGAGAAAATATGGAAAAAGATATGAATGAATTGGTTGAAAAGCTAAAATCATTTCAGCAACAATCTGTTATCTATGCTGAAGAATTAAAAATGGCACATGCCTGTGAAGAGGAAAGATATAAAAAATTAGAAGATACTCATAATAGTCTCCAACAGATTTACGCTGGAACTATTCGTGTACTGGCAGAGGCTATAGATTCAAGAAGCAAATTTACCCAGGGACATTCAGAACGGGTGAGACGATATTGTGACCTGATAGGACAGCGGCTTTATCTTTCTGACGAAGAGTTGAAGGTTTTGGATATTGCAGCAACACTTCATGATATTGGAAGGGTAGGAGTGGAACAAACTATCTGGGAAAAACCAGGAAAGCTCACAGATACAGAGTTTGAATCAGTTAAATCTCATGCAACAATTGGAGAAAAAATGCTTCCTCCAATTCCATTCCTTAATAGGGTGGCAGATATTATTCGGCATCATCATGAAAAATACGATGGAACTGGGTATCCTGATTGCATAAATGGAGAAAATATCCCATTATCTGCCAGAATATTGGCTGTAGCAGATGCCTTTGATGCCATGACCTCAGAGCGATCCTACAGAGAAAGAATAGATCCGGTCGTAGCACTTGAAGAGATAAAAACTCTCTCTGGTACACAGTTTGATCCTATGGTAATTGAGGCTTTTATTTCTATGTGGAAAAAGATGTATTCGTGAAGGGAATAGGTTGTTTAGGATAAAGGAAGAAGGCTGAAGGAAGAAGGAAGAAGGAAGAAAATGCCTTAACAGCCTATCTCCCCTTTCCGTCTTTCCCCTTCAGCCTATTTTCCTTAAGTGGTTATCCTGCTCTTATTGCCGAAGTGGTGGAACTGGCAGACACGCTAGATTCAGAGTCTAGTGGGCGCAAGCTTGTGCGGGTTCGACTCCCGCCTTCGGCACCATTTATTTTATTCCCCACGACCATTCAATATTTATCACAGCATTTTCTGTTTCATCTTGTTTCCATTGAAGTTTCCATGAATCCAGACAACCAAGGCTAATACCTGATAACTTCTCATTGATCATCTCTGCCTCTAAGGCACCTATTTGTTTGGGCGAGATAGGATGAGTTGTTCTAAGCCACCAAGTTTTGCCATTCATATGGTGTCCGGGGATTAATCCCTTGTGTCTATATCCATCCGTAAAGTTATGGTGTGTATACCACACTACTTTATCATCTTCATCTTCTGCATATTCTAACCGCATATCAGTTGTCCCTGTATCAAGGTATAAACCAAACAGGTTAGATGGAGCACTCAAGAATTGCATTCCAAAACGATTAGGGTTGCAATCTTCACCACCGTATTCCCAATAGACTTCAGCCCCTTTTAACAATCGATAATTAGTTGGAATCTTGAAGGTTACATCCAGAGAGGCAATGCGATTGGTAATTGGGCCATGTGTTGTCTCGTCTATGGTAGCATTACTTGAGGGGAATATTGCCTGAAAGTAATCCTTTAACCCTAACCTATCATCCCGACCACTCAACATACATACCTCCCCGATCCCAAGTTCCATGTGTTTGTTGTGGGTACAATCAAACCGCAAACCAATAAGCTCTGGCTTTTCCTCTTTTTCTTTTCCATTATAATTGATCCTCTGGCTGCTTAAACGGCCAAGTAGAAAATTGTATTTTAATCTGCCAAGCCATGGCAAATCTTGTGCCTGCCGGTTGGTTATCCTCAATTGATCAAAGGTAGGAGCATTTGTAGTCAACAACCATGCCCCGTTTTGCCCAGGACCCCACCAGTGCGGGATTCTGCCTGCTTGAAGACTGATATGCCATCGACTATAATTAAGATACCCATATTTGAGGTCTATCGTTATTTCATCTTGATTAATCTCAATCTGTGGACAAATATCATAGTATTTTCCATACATTGCCATGTTAGCCGAAAGATTTAATCCTTGCTGATACCTTTGACCGTAGTTATTGAATAAACTCAAGCCATTTACAGCAGCATTAGTAGCAGTTAAAAAAATCCTTGCCCTATTTTCCTGCTTTAATCTATTTAGTAATAATTCAAGATGCTCTGGCCATTTATTTGCACCCTTATTCTTGTCAATCTCCCAAATGATGCCAGCCATCTCCTCCTGGCTGAAAGGTCTGGTATTTAAGGGATAGTTTACCCCGGCAACCAACGACAGCCGTCTGATGGCATCATATCTCCAATCCATATCAATTGCCCCTTCACTAAAAGTGGCAAGTAGACAAAAACTACATACCCATAACCCGCTGATAAATCGATTCTGTAGCATTAATCATTGCCTCCTTGCTAAATTTTCCCACATTTTCTCTGCCCCTTGTAGATAGCCGCCCTGCCAATGTCTTATCCTCCAACAAACAAATGATCCCTTCAGCCAGAGACATAGTGTCCTGTGGAGGAACAAGCAAGCCATTAATCTCATCATGGATTATTTCCGGGATACCGCCAGTTTTAGTAGCAATCACTGGCACACCAGCAGCTTGTGCCTCAAGGATAGAGGTATTCAATCCTTCCAAACAAGAGGAAGCGACAAAAACATTCAAAATTGAGAGGATTTGAGGGATATCATCTCTGAAGCCGGTAAAAATAATATCCTTTTCCATGTTCAGCCCCTTTACTATTTTGCTCTGTAGTTTCCCTCTTAACTTGCCATCACCAACAATAAGGAATTGTACAAGAGGATTATTTTTTTTTACATGGAAACATGCCTGCAAAAATGTTTTATGGTCCTTATGGGGTGCCAGTGCAGCAATAATGCCGATAATTGGATGGCAAGGATTTAACCCCAGTTCATGGTAAAGATACCCGCCATCTATATTTCTACTGAATCTTTCCACATCAATCCCATCATGAACTACGGTAATCTTATCCTGACGAATGCCATCTGTTAAAAGCACCTGTTTAATGGCATTTGAAACTGCAATGATTCTGTCTATGCCCAGCCTGTACTTAATCCATGATATGGGATTTTTGCGAAGATGAAAATCTACCCTTCGAGAGACAATAACCTTTGGTTTTGATTTGGAGATTTTAGCTGCCATTAATCCAAGTGCATGGGCATGAGATGAATGGAGGTGAACAAGATGAACACCTTTGGACTCAATAATCTGGGACAGTTTCCATGTAGCAATAATATCCCATTCCCCTCGCATCCTTATCGGAATGACCTCAGCATATCCCTGACATCTTTGAAATAAAAGGCTACCCGGTTGACAAACAACAATTTGATGATACCCCTTTTCCTGCAATCCAGCCACAAGGGATAATGTCTGTTGTTCTCCACCACGCCAGCTGTTAGCAGTATCAACATGAAGTATTTTAAGTCCTTGCATCAATATTTCCTTGTGATGGCAATTGGTGATTGGTAATCAGTGATTACCAATCACCATCTGTAACTACTCAGGTAAAGTAATTCACCACGGAGAACACATAAGTTGATAGGTTGATGAGTTTATAGGTTAAAGGAACACAGATTCATAATTCATAAACATTTCCTATCAATTCATCCACTTATCAACCCATCAACTATTCAACTTATCAACTTTTTGTGTTTTCGTGCCTTTGTGGTGAGTAGTTACCACCATCTAATCTTATCAGAAATATTT
>MNYI01000160.1 GCA_001873945.1 Candidatus Desantisbacteria bacterium CG2_30_40_21 | reverse complement strand
AAAGGACATCTGTCACATTCATAAGCACTTACATCATTTTTTGTAGATTTCAATGCTAACTTCTCTCCCTCTGGACAAATATAACTGTTGCTTGCCGGATCATATTTGAAATTTACCTTAACCCAAGTTCATGAAAACACTACCGATTAATGCTGGATTTTGCTACTATCAAAAATTAACTCTTGTCATATCAATGAGTTACATATTCGGGTTCTTAAAAATTGGCTTTGTAGTGCCAAAATCTCACAAAAGCCATAAAATTTTCCTTGACAAACGAAACTTATTATGATATAATGTCCTTATTATGTTTATCCGAGAAGTATGTCATAAAAATAAAAAAAATAACACGCTCTACTCTACCTATAAGCTCGTCGAATCTGTCCGTACAAAACAAGGACCTCGTCAGAAAGCGATTCTTAATCTTGGGGTGGACTTTAATCTTCCAAAGGATGAGTGGAAACTTCTTGCCTGTCGCATTGAAGAACTCCTTGAGGGTCGGAAATCGTTATTTACAGGGCATGAATTATTATTTTTTTCTGAGCAAATAGAGAATCTGGCCAGAAGATATACAAAAGAAATTATTCAACAAAAATCTGTCCCTGTTCCTGTTTGTGAAGATACTTCTCCTGAATATGTTCCTGATTACAGAGAAGTGGATGTTAACAGTATTGAGCATAGTGAGGCTCGCACAATAGGAGGAGAACATGTAGTTTATGAAATGCTGAAAGAGCTTCAAATAGATAGCAAACTAATAAATTTGGGAGTAACTAAGCCACAAATGGAGGTGATATTAGGTGTTATTACCTCAAGATTACTATTTCCTTGCTCGGAAAGGAAGACCCATATATGGTTACAAGAGATGAGCGGGATTAATGAATTGATAGGTACTGATTTTGATAAACTTTCTCAAGATAGGGTATACAAGGCTTCGGATATGCTGTTAAAACATAAGGAAGAAATAGAAAAGCACTTACAGATGAGGGCGTGCAGTCTTTTTAACATTAAAGAGAAAATAATTCTTTATGATTTGACCAATACATTTTTTGAAGGAACAGGTAAATATAACAACAAGGCAAAGTTTGGACATTCAAAAGAAAAACGAACTGATTGTCCATTGGTAACATTAGGGCTTGTGCTTGATTCTGATGGATTTGCCAAGAGAAGCAAGGTATTTAATGGGAATGTCAGCGAGCCGGGAACCTTCAAAGATATGATTAAAAACCTTTCTCGTTTTGAGTCGGACAAGAAACCCATTGTTGTCATGGATGCAGGGATAGCGACAGAAGATAACATTACATGGCTCAAGGAAAATGGCTATGATTATATTGTTGTTTCCCGCAAAAAACAAAGGGAAATTCCAGCAAATATCGAGATGGTAACGGTAAAGGAAGACGAGGAGACCGGTAAACCTATTGTTCAGGTTGGGATAGTAAAAAAAGAAGGCTCTGTAGGGGCAGACCCCAGTGTCTGCCCTAAATCCGATGAAGTTAAAGCCTATTGTCATTCTATTTTAAGGCAAAAGAAAGAAGATGGCATAAGGGGACTATTCCACCAACGGTTTGAGGAGGAGTTAAAAAAAGCACGAGAAGCTCTTTCTGCCAAAAATGGGACAAAGCAATATGAAAAGGTTATAGAAAGGATAGGCCGATTAAAGGAGAGATACAAGAGGGTAGCTTCTACTTATGAGGTAGAGATAACAAAAGATGATAAAACAAACAAGGCGACATCTGTCAAGTGGCAGCAAAATGAGCAGGAAGAGACGAGTGGCGTTTACTGTTTGCGAGTAAGCAGATGTGAATTAAAGGAAAAAGAGATATGGAGTATCTATACCATGCTTACACAGGTGGAAGCTGCTTTTCGGTGTATGAAATCAGAGTTAGGGATGAGACCTGTATGTCACAGCAAAGAAGACAGAGTAGATGGTCATCTTTTCATCACTGTTCTTGGGTATCATGTTTTGCAGGCTATCCGATTCAAGCTTAAAAATAAAGAAATTCGTGAGAGCTGGGAGACAATTCGTGAATTATTATCCATGCAGGTGAGAATTACTACCCAGATGAAGATGAAAGATGGAAAGATGATCCATATTCGCAAAAGCACAAAACCAACACCTTTTCAGAAAAAAATATATACTGCCTTAAATCTTTCTTGCAATCCTGGTGGAACTATTAAAACCATCCTATAGATCCTTCGTTCCTAAATTGAATTTTTGCAGTTTGTAAGTAGTTGACAGGGCTTAACTTAGGTTTTTTAACCATGAACTTGGGTTAAACCATTCCTGTAATTATTCCAAACATCAATGTAACTACTCAGCTATCAAGAGATAACTACGAATTGACAGGATCCTTCTTCTCCTTGTCATTCTGGCTTGTCCAGAATCCTTCTTTCCTTAAATCGCAAAAAAAACGCGAAAAATTCTGATTCCAGACTTCTACAAAAGTCTCCTTTTATGGGCTATTTTACTGAGCTGTAATTTCTTCCATAGTCAACCCGGTGATTGCAGATATTATTTCCCTATCTTCTCCCCTGTCTAAAAGTTTTTTTGCTATCTCTACCGCCTTTTTCTTCTCGCCTGCTTCCATGCCTTGTTGCATACCTTGTTGCATGCCTTGTTCTATCCCCTGTTTCAAGGCAAGCTCAATAGAACCCTTTTGAAGATTGATAAAATCATGCCGTTTATGCTGTGTCTCTAACTCATCTTTGGTCATCGATGCTGTATTGGCTATCTCAAACGCCTTTTCTATCTGGGATTCTTTTATTAATGTCTTTGGTGTATATTCAAGTCTGCCGGCATTCTTAATAAAATAAATCCATTTATCTCGTATTGTCTCCAACTTTTCTTCATCCTTATTGAATTTGGGAAGCTCAATAAAGATTAACTCTATCTCATCATTATATTTGATGAGAGTATCTTTCTCAAAGAGACTAAAATAACTAATCACATTTTCTATTTTCTCAAACATAATAAAATCTGTAATAGTCAGAGCAATAATAGGCTCAAGGGTGCTAAAGGCTTCTGCTTTCATTAATTGGGTTGAATATGTCTTAGCAGCATTATACAAAATCCTTTTTTCAAACCCTTCTACATTCAATACCTGCATCTCAATGATCACATTCTTATGGTTTAACAGCTTAGCCTTTACATCTACGAAGGTATCCTTCATCCCTATAATCATGGGTATCTGATAAGGGTCAACAATAGTTAAATCAACTATTTTCTCTTTTTCATCAAAATCAATAATAGAGTTAAGAAAACTGATTAAAATATCCTTGCTTGCCTCGGAACCAAATACCTTTTTGAAAGCAAAATCTGTTTTTACATCTAAGAATTGCATAGGAATATTCCTTTAATTAAAATGTGTAAGCGTTCACGAAAGGGAGTGACCATGGTCAAACTTCGAAAGCAGAAATATACTCAAGTGGGGCATAAATTGCGATTTTTCTCAGGGTGAGGATTAATCAAGGAGAGCAATGGCGCGCAAGGTGAGCAATAGTGTACTATTGCTCACCTGAACAACACAGCTATCGTTGATTAAGACCAGCGAAAAACGCAATTTATGTCCTACTTTGTAATCTCTAACAATCTTTCTATCAATATTGATAGAAAGATTGTTAGAGATTACAATCAAGACAAATTATAATGTGCAATCAAGCGTTGATGAGGCAAACCAATTTATTTTAGCCAATGATGTAACCACAGACTGTAATGACAAGAAGCAATTAATACCAATGTTGAAGCAAACGGAAGAGAATATAGAAGCAAAAATAAATGAAGGAAAAGCAGATAACGGCTATCTAAGTGGCAAAAATTTAGCAAATGCAGATGAGATGGGAATAGATGTACTCATAGATGATTCTAACAAAAAAAGAGTAGATAATGAAAATTATAAATATGATAAGGTAAATTTCAAATATGATCTGGCAAGCAACAGTTATATTTGTCCAGAGGGAGAGAAGTTTGCATT
>MNYI01000106.1 GCA_001873945.1 Candidatus Desantisbacteria bacterium CG2_30_40_21 | reverse complement strand
CAAATATTGTACCCGATCATTGTTGGTATCAAATACTATTTGCCTATAATTACCTCTCTGAGTAAGATGATGCGGTATGTTTGGTACGATAATTCTTGCCATTCTTGCCATAATAAATAAATATTACCATATAAATCTTCTCTTGTCAAGAAAAACGGGCGCTGTCCCCGGTTTTCCAAAATGTCAAAGATAATTAGAGATCACAATTTTATCAAGCAATCTCCAGCCCTTGCCGGGATAATTCTACTAATTGAGCAAAAGCAACCTTATCCCTTACTGCCAGATCAGCCAATATCTTTCGATTTAATTCTGACCCACTCTTTTTTAATCCAAAAATAAACTTGCTGTAAGAAAGCCCATGCTCTTCTACAGCTGCATTTATTCTGATAATCCATAAACTTCTGAACTCTCTTTTTCTTACCTTTCTGTCTCGATAGGCATAAACCCCTGCCCGGATAACAGCTTCTTTAGCCAGCTTATACCATCGACTTCTTGCTCCCCAATAGCCTTTTGAGAGCTTATGTATCTTATTTGTTCTTTTCTTGTGTGCGACATTAGTTGCAGCCCTTGGCATCTTCCCTCACTCCTTTCTGATGTAAAATTCGATAGCGATAATCCATAGTCTATATCAATTCCCTTAGTCGTCATCCATATGGTAACATTCGCTTTACCTTTCTCTCTTCGCTCTTATGAGCTATAGCCGTACCCCTTAAATTCCTCTTTCTGCTTGGGGATTTACTGCTTAAAAGATGACTTGTAAAGGCTTGTTTCATCTTTACCTTTCCCTTTGCTGTAAACTTAAATCTTTTTGCTGCTGATCTATTTGACTTTATTTTAGGCATTTTTCTCCTTTCTACAATAATGTTATGCCTTTGGCATTTTATTGTTTTGTTTGTTTCATTGCTACAATAATTTCACCCTTCGGGTTATTTTTGCTATTAGGGTCTATCACAAAATAAATGTGTTACATCGAGGTTGCCAATTCGCATTGCTGGGCTGGATAAAGTGACAACCGAATACAGTTATTTTGTGACAGACCCTTATGGCATTATCTCTGCCAGAGGTGTAATCTCTTCTGAAGCTTAAACGGCTTGCACCTGAACGATTATAACAATCATCCTTTACTTGAAACAGGAGATAATAGCACAATCATCCTTCTTCCTTCCATTTTAGGAGGTGATTCTACTATGGCTAAACCATTCAATTCTTCAATTAATTGCTTAAGTATTTTTGCACCAAATTGTGTATGCGCCATTTGTCTTCCCTTAAATTCAACCTTAACCATGACCTTGTCCCCTGCGGCTAAAAATTCTTTGGCATGCTTTGCCTTAAAATCATAATCATGTTTGTCAATGGTTGGAGACATCTTTATTTCTTTGACATGTACTACAGTTTGGCGTTTTTTGTTTTCTTTAGCCTTTATTGACTGATCATACTTATATTTTCCATAATCCATAATCTTACAAACCGGCGGTTGAGCATCAGGGGATATTTCTACCAGATCAAGCCCTTCTTGCCCGGCAATATCTAATGCTGCCCTTACACTCATGATCCCTTTCTGTTCACCATCTGATGCAATTACACGAATCTCCTTGGCATAAATCTTTTCATTTATCCTTACCGTTTGCTTAATATTGGAAATACTACACACCTCCTTTAATTTAATGCTTTCAATAAAATACCATACTTAAGACCAAATGTCAACACTTTTTTCTCTAATTTCTGTAGTTATCATAGAAATAAAATCTTCTACCCTCATTTGTCCCATATCCACAGAGCCTCGTTTTCTTACAGATATGGTTTTATTTTGCTCCTCATTATCTCCTAATATCAAGACATATGGGAGTTTTTGCATCCCTGCCTCACGAATCTTGAACCCGATTTTTTCATTTCGAAAATCCGTAACTGTTCTTATCTGATTAGTCCTCAATTGATTCTGGATAAACTCACCGTATGTTGTCTGCCTTTCGGTAATAGTGGCAATGAGTACCTGTGTTGGGCATAGCCAGACAGGGAATGCCCCGGCATAATGCTCAATGAGTGCCCCCATAAATCTCTCTAAACTCCCAAGAACCACCCGATGGATCATAACTGGTTGATGTTCCTTGCCATCCTGACCAACATATGTCACATTAAATCGCTCTGGCAGATTAAAATCAACCTGAATGGTTGGCCCCTGCCATGTTCTGGACAAGGCATCCTTGAGTTTAATATCTATCTTTGGTCCATAAAAAACCCCTTCACCCGGATCAATTTGATAGGGTAATTCTTTTTCCTTTAAGGACATTTCTAAGGCTGAGGTAGCCATATCCCATATCTCATCTGAACCAACATATTTTTCTGGTCTGGTTGAGAGATAAATTTCATATTCTTTGAACCCAAAAGAGACAAGCATAGTAATTATAAATTCCAGCACCTGTTGTATTTCATCCTTAAGCTGTTCTCTAGTGCAAAAGATATGGGCATCATCCTGAGTAAACCCACGAACCCTGAGCAAACCATGCAGCACACCAGATCGTTCATGCCGATATACTGTTCCCAGTTCAAAAAACCTTAAAGGCAAATCCCGATAGCTATGCATCTGACTTTTATAAATAAGAATATGACCGGGACAGTTCATGGGTTTTAAGACATATTCCATACCATCTACAGTCATAAAATACATATTTTCACGATAAAAGTCATAATGCCCTGAGGTCTTCCACAGATCAACCCGGGCAATATGGGGTGTAACAACCTCATGGTATCCGCGATTGGCATGTTCAAGACGCAAAAACCGACAAATCTCTTCCCTGACAATAGCACCCTTGGGATGGTAATAAATAAGCCCCGGACCAGCCTCATCATATAGTTGAAATATCCCCAGTTCTTTTCCAAGTTTACGGTGATCCCTTTTTTTTGCCTCTTCTATATTGTGTAAATGTTGCTCCAGTTCTTCTTTTGTCTCAAAGGCTGTCCCATATATTCTGGTAAGCATTGGATTTTTTTCATCCCCTCGCCAGTAGGCACCTGCAACAGAGATGAGCTTAAATGCCTTAATCTCACCCGTTCTCTTGAGATGTGGACCACGGCAGAGGTCAATAAAATCACCCTGCTTATAGATACTCACCTCTTCATCTGGAATATTCTCAATAAGTTCTACCTTATACTTTTCTCCCTTCTGGGAAAAAAAATCTATTGCCTCACCCTTTTTCATCATGGTTTGTTCAAAGGCAAGATTAGACTTGATAATGAACTTCATCTTTTTTTCTATCTCAGAAAGCTGTTCTTGAGAAAGGGATATTGGCAGGTCAAAATCATAGTAAAATCCATCAGCTATAGCTGGACCAATAGCAAATTTTGTACCAGGGAATAGTGTTGCTACTGCCTGAGCCAAAATGTGAGCTGTGCTGTGTCGTAAGGTTTCTAATTGTTCCTTCACGCTTTTTTATCATTCCTTTCTAAATAATGGTGGGCGGTACTGGATTTGAACCGGTGACCTTTTGCGTGTCGAGCAAACGCTCTAACCAACTGAGCTAACCGCCCATTGAAAATTATTACTGGAGGCGATGCCCAGATTCGAACTGGGGATAAAGGTTTTGCAGACCTCTGCCTTACCACTTGGCTACATCGCCATAGCCTTTCAATTCACATAATATTACCATATATGTATATCATTTGTCAAGCATTTTTTTATTGATTCAGCTCTCTTTCCCCCTGCATTCAATACACGGGGGGAGACATCTCATGGCTTAAAGCCTCTCTATGACGGCATAGAGAGGCTTTAATGGCTGTTTTTGAAGGACTTTATAATAGGGTAAAAATTTTTCGTTTTTACCCTTAATGATAATTTTTTTCAAAAAAGTAACTTTTTTTCCGGGAATCAAGTTCTTGCTTT
>MNYI01000113.1 GCA_001873945.1 Candidatus Desantisbacteria bacterium CG2_30_40_21 | reverse complement strand
ACCTGCCCTCCTGTCTGTGATTTTTCATTTGTCCCCCAGATGATTCTGAATCACAGACAGGAATGTTTGTGCTACGATTATACTCAAGTGGGGCATAAATTACGATTTTTTGGTAAGGATTAATCAAGGAGAGCAAGGCGTGCAAGGTTCGCAATAGTGTACTATTGCGAACCTGAACAACGCAGCTATCGTTGATTAAGACTAACGAAAAACGCAATTTATGCCCCACTTGAGTATATATCCAAGCTGGCGGAGATAGCACCTCTGGCAGGGACAGAGGTTGGGATTTCCTTTAATAAAGCTTATTCTTTCGTCATAGAGCCAATAATCTCTTGATGATACTCTTGAATACATTTTGTCTGTAGCGATCTCTTTATCAGGGCAGTAATACCATCAACCGCAGCCAGAACGCCCTGAGCAGTAGTAACAAGAGGTATATTGTGAAGATAGGCATGGCTGCGAATCGTTACCTCATCTGTTCTGGGTTTTTTGCCAGATGGGGTATTAATAAGCATGGCAACCTCATTATTTTTTATCATATCCACAATGTCAGGTCTTCCCTCGCCTACCTTAAATATCCTTTCTATATTGATGTCTTTTCCCTTGTAGTATTCTGCAGTTCCTTCAGTGCCAATTAATTCAAATCCCAATTCAACAAGCTTTTGTACTGCTGAAAGAATTGCTGGCTTATCCTTATCCTTAACCGAAATAAAGACAGTTCCTTGTGTAGGCAGATGCTGTCCTGCGGCTATCTGAGATTTTGCAAAGGCATTGCCAAAGCTCACATCTATCCCCATCACCTCTCCAGTTGATTTCATCTCAGGTCCGAGAATAGGATCAACCCCTGAAAATCGGGCAAAAGGGAAAACAGCCTCTTTTACAGCTACGAATGGAGGTATTATTTCTTTATCAAAGCCAATCTCTTGCAGCGTTTTACCGAGCATAATCTTTGTGGCTAATTTGGCTAATGAGACACCAATTATTTTTGAGACAAAGGGAACCGTTCTGGAAGCTCTGGGATTGACCTCTATGATGAAGATATCATTCCCTTGAACCGCATACTGAATATTCAATAAACCAATCACACCAAGCTCTTTTGCCAGGACATAGGTATTTTCCTTAATCCCTTGAATAATGGATGGGTCAAGGGTATGCGGTGGTAAGACACAGGCAGAATCACCGGAATGGATACCAGCAAGCTCAATATGCTCCATAATCCCACCAATTACTACAACCTCTCCATCTGATATGGCATCAACATCAACCTCAATAGCATCCTCTAAGAATTTATCAACAAGTACAGGCCTGTCTGGGGATACAACCACAGCATTTCTCATATATTTTTCCAGATCCTGCTCATCATAAACTATCTCCATTGCCCTGCCGCCCAAGACATACGATGGCCTGACAAGTACGGGATAACCTATATCCTGTGCTATTTTTTTCGCCTCATCTGTGGTAATGGCTGTGCCGCCCGGGGATTGTTTCAGACCCAACCCCTCAAGCAATAACTTGAATCGTTCCCTATTCTCCGCCCTATCCACAGCATCGGTTGGCGTACCAAGGATTTTTACCCCTGCCTTTTCCAGAGGAATAGCTAAGTTTAATGGTGTCTGACCACCCAATTGGATAATAACCCCTTCCGGATTTTCTCTCTCCACAATATTTAAGATATCCTCCAGTGTCATTGGCTCAAAGTAGAGCTTGTCTGAGGTATCATAATCTGTTGAAACCGTTTCCGGGTTGCAATTTACCATAATGCTTTCATAGCCCTCTTCTTTCAGGGCAAAGGATGCCTGACAACAGCAATAATCAAATTCAATTCCCTGTCCAATTCTGTTTGGTCCACCACCCAGGATAATCACCTTCTTTTTGTTACTTGCCCGAGTCTCATCCTCTGTTTCATAGGTAGAGTAATAATAGGGTGTATATGCCTCAAACTCTGCGGCACAGGTATCAACGAGCTTAAAGACTGGCTCTATCCCATTCTCTTTTCTAAAGTTACGGATAGACATCTCGTCTGAGTTCAGAAGATGTGCCAATTGCTTGTCGGAAAACCCATATTGTTTTGCCTTTTTAATGGTTTCACTTCTGACTTCTGGTTTCTGACTTCTGACTTCTTCTTCCATCTCCACAATTTGCCAGATATTATACAAAAACCATCTGTCTATTTTGGTAATCTCGTGTATTTCATCTATATTCATGCCAGCTAATAACGCATCACGGAGATAAAATATCCTGAGAGAATGGGGTATGCTAATCTTTCTCTTTATCTCCTCAATATCCTTTCTGTTCCCCTGTCCCTCTCTTTCCCTTTGTGCCTCTGTGCCTCTGTGCCTTTGTGCCTTTGATGTATCTTTCCCATCGCCGCCAAGTCCGAATCTTCCTATCTCCATTGACCTTAACCCCTTTTGCAATGCCTCCTTAAATGTTCTGCCAATAGCCATTGCCTCACCAACGGATTTCATGGATATTCCGAGGACATCCTCTGCCCCGGAAAATTTTTCAAAGGTAAATCTTGGGATCTTGACCACACAATAATCAATGGTTGGTTCAAACGATGCAGGTGTTTTTTCGGTAATATCATTTGGTATCTCATCTAAAGTATAACCAACGGCTAATTTTGCCGCCATTTTGGCAATAGGGAAACCGGTTGCCTTTGAGGCTAAGGCAGAACTTCTTGACACGCGTGGATTTATTTCTATAACCACCATGCGTCCATTGGAAGGGTTTACAGCAAACTGAACATTTGACCCGCCAGTTTCCACACCTATCTCACGAATGACCTTGATAGCTGCATCACGCATCAATTGATATTCTTTATCTGACAGGGTTTGAGCCGGGGCAACGGTAATGGAATCGCCTGTATGAACGCCCATGGGGTCAAGATTTTCTATGGAACAGATAATAACCACATTATCATTTTTATCTCGCATAACCTCAAGCTCATATTCCTTCCAGCCAATAATTGATTCCTCAATCAATATCTCTGCAGAAAGACCCGCCTCAAACCCCCTAACTACTATCTGCTCAAACTCTTCTATATTATAAGCTATACCGCCACCGGTTCCGCCAAGGGTAAAACTTGGCCTGATAATCAATGGAAATCCCAGATATCTGGCTATTTTCCGAGCATCATCCATATTGCATGCCAGCCCACTTTTTGGCACCTCAAGCCCAATCTTAAACATGGCTTCCTTAAACTGGCTTCTATCCTCTGCTTTTTTTATTGCCTGATAATTTGCCCCGATCATCTCAACATGATATGTATCCAATATACCCATCTCAAATAGTTTTATCGCGGTATTAAGCCCTGTTTGTCCGCCAAGTGTTGGCAAGATGGCATCAGGTCTTTCAATCTCAATGATTTTAGCCACTACCTCCGGGGTAATGGGTTCAATATATATTCGGTCTGCGGTTTGAGGGTCAGTCATAATGGTTGCAGGGTTTGAGTTGACAAGAATAACAAAGTATCCGTCTTCTTTCAGTGCCTTACACGCCTGTGTCCCAGAATAATCAAACTCACAACCTTGACTGATGATTATTGGGCCTGAGCCAATGATAAGTATTTTGTGTATATCTGTTCGTTTCATTTAATCGACTCCTTTATCCATTTTATCCTAAATATCTCTATGTCTTTTATAGATTTGAAATTTTTTATCAACAGTTTCTCAATCATTTAGACAACCTCCCTGTATATCAATTAGCCTGTGCTACTCAGGTAAAGTAATTCACCACGGAGAACATATAAGTTGATAGGTTGATAGGTTGATGAGTTTATAGGTTAAAGGAACACAGATTCATAATTCATAAACATTTCCTATCAATTCATCCACTTATCAACCCATCAACTATTCAACTTATCAACTTTTTGTGTCTTCGTGCCTTTGTGGTGAGTAGTTACGCCTGTGCAATTAAATGCGGCAGCAAGATATTAAATGTTGTCCCCTTTCCAACCTTACTGGTTACGGTTATCCTTCCTCCATGTG
>MNYI01000080.1 GCA_001873945.1 Candidatus Desantisbacteria bacterium CG2_30_40_21 | reverse complement strand
GATATATATGCAAACCAATAAATTTGTTTACATATGCGGTTGGTTCGCTCCATATTTGGATCAAGGCATCCGTGATGCCGTTCTCCAAACAACGCCAACACGGTTGGCTTGCTCCATATTTTGATCAATCTTTATTTACGCATAATGTCAACTATTTTATTGGTTTGCATATATGAGATTTTTCTTCTTTTCTATCCTTTGTGTTCTTTGTGTCTTTGTGTGATTAATTCCGATTGCACAGCTCGAACAGTTTTGAACCATGCCATAAAATGAGAAAATCGACAATTGTTTCTGGTTTGATGTATTATGTATCGTTTGGATGTGTTTGCCCTGGAGCATCACCACTTTCTTGTTGACTTCAAGCTCCAATTCTGTTACAATATAGCAACTATTATTCAATTACTGGCTAACGAGTGCAGGAGACATAGTTTAATTATGAAAAAATCATTACGAACCTCTGTCTTAGCTATGCGAGATATGTTGGGCATTGAAGAGAGATGCCAGAAGAGTACATTGATTAAAGAAATGCTCTTTGGGCTTAATGAATTTCATTCTTCATCAAATATCCTGTTTTATGTTGCCACTAAAAGTGAGGTGCAGACAGAGGACATGATCAGGCAGGCTATCAAACAGGGCAAGAGGGCTTTGGTGCCAATCACTGATGCTGAAAATAAAAGGTTGCTTATCTCGGAATTGCATGATTTTGACCTTGAACTTGAAAAAGGTGCGTATGGTATTCTGGAGCCTACGAAGATTTATCAAAGGCTTGTTCCGTTGGATGAGGTGGAGATGATCATTGTTCCAGGGGTAGTTTTTGACCTGCATGGTCACAGGATAGGGTATGGCGGTGGGTATTATGATCGAATGCTTGAATCGATAGGACAGAATAAAGGCACAAAGGCATGCCTTATTGGTGTGTGCTTTGAGTGTCAACTTGTGGATACTATTCCAATTGAAAAGCATGATATGCCTGTGAGCAGGATTATTACTGAAGAAAGGGTGATTATGTGGAGGAGAGACATATGAATCAAAAATTAATAGTTGGGCTTGATATCGGCGGCACAAAGATAGATGCTGGCATACTGGATACTTCTGGCAAGATACTCAAGAAGATACGCATTTATACTGAGGCTCATGAGGGCCTGGATGCAGTTATCCAGAGGATATATGCTGTCATTGATACAGTAACAGAGGGTATAAAATCGTCTATCTGTGGGATTGGGATTGGGGTGCCAGGTCAAGTGGATGTTAAGAATGGTATTGTTGTTTTTGCCCCAAATATGGGATGGAAAAATGTAGAGATACGGAAACTTATTCAAGAAAGATATAAGTTACCCGTGGAGATAGAGAATGATGCTAATTGTGGAGCATTGGCTGAGGCTAAGCTTGGAGCTGGTTCAGGAATAGACAATCTTGTCTGGATAACCGTTGGTACTGGAGTTGGCGGCGGAATAATCATTGATGGCAAACTATTGCAGGGGGCTAATTTTGCCGGTGGTGAAATAGGACATATGATCATAGAGGAAAATGGACTCGTCTGTGGCTGCGGAAATAGAGGATGTCTGGAGGCATTAGCTGCAGGACCGGCAATTATTCGTCAAATGAGGGGAAAAATAGCTACTGGAACACAAACATCTGTCTTAAGGATGATAGAGGGTGATTTGAATAAAATTACGGTAGAGGTTATAGCCATGGCAGCCAAAGAAGGTGATAATC
The DNA here is from genome assembly GCA_001873945.1 of Candidatus Desantisbacteria bacterium CG2_30_40_21. GTDB lineage: Bacteria > UBA9089 > CG2-30-40-21 > CG2-30-40-21 > CG2-30-40-21 > CG2-30-40-21. The sequence continues at coordinate 2,152 of MNYI01000080.1, read as the reverse complement.
TCAGCCATAAGGTATTAAACAGGGCAGGCGAGTATCTTGGTCTGGGTGTGGTAAGCCTTGCCAATATTCTTAACCCAGAGGCAATTATTCTGGGTGGCGGTGTAATGGAAGTAGCCGGTCATCACCTGTTAAAAATAATAAAAGATATTGTTTTGAAAAGAGCACTTTCGCAGGCAAGCAAGAGTTTAAGGATAGAATTAGCTATGCTTGGCAATGATGCAGGATTGATTGGAACAAGTCTTTTGATGAAACAGTTTAATGGACGGTATATATTATGATACAAACAGTTACCATTAATGACCTGAGTGTTCGGTTTCCAAAACAGCCTAAATATGCAATTGATCACCTCACTCTTTCTATAGAAAAGGGAGAGATGGTGTTTATTATGGGCAAAAGTGGGTCAGGTAAGTCTACGATGATAAAATGTCTAAACGGTGTTATCCCTAATTTACATCCATGTGAAATTCAGGGCAGTATAGAAATATTTGATGATTTGACAAAATCCAAAGCGATATGTGAAATATCAAGGGATATTGGGGTGGTCTCTCAGGATTTTGATCATCAGCTTTTTTCAAGCAGTGTTTATCTTGAGGTAGCCTTTGGTCCGGAAAATTTATTGATAATGCCTGAAGAGATACGAAGATTGGTCAAAGGTACCCTCATGAAAACAGGCTTAACAGGGTTTGAGCATAGAAACCCTGGGACACTTTCTGAAGGGGAAAGGCAACGGTTGGCAATTGCCTCTATTCTTTCCATGAAACCTAAAATTATTGTTTTGGATACATCTTTAACAGATTTGGACCCATTTGGCCGTAACGAAATATTATCTGTTTGCGAAATGCTCAAGGAAGAAGGGGCGTGTATTATTGTCATCTGGAATGAATCAAGGGAATTACTGTCTGCAGACAGGGTTATTATTCTTGATGAAGGAGAAATGGTTGCAGATGAAAAACCAAAGGATATATTAAGAAAACCTCTTCTTTTGGAAAAATGCGGCATTAGACCATGGCAGATTCCAGTTCTATTTCATGAAATGGGTTATGCCAAACAGCTTCCTATAGATATAAATGAGGCATTGAAGATAGCTGAAAAGGAAAGATGGGTTATCTCCGGGAAAAAATATCAACAACTTATTGAGCAAGACGCATTCAATCTCAATAATTATGGGGAGCAGGTAGTCTGGACAACAGACATGGAATGTATTCAGCCTAATGGGATAAAAGCTCTTAATAATATCAATCTAAAGATTCGTGAAGGAGAGTTTGTGGCTATTGCCGGAAGGAATGGAAGTGGCAAGACTGCTCTGCTTAACCATTTGAATGGTATATTATTGCCCACTAATGGGGATGTATTTATCCTTGGATGGAATACCAGGGATATTGATTTTTCGTATCTTAGCCATCAGGTAGGATTCGTATCTCAGAATCATGGAAGTTTATTGTTTGCCAATTCTGTATTTGAAGAGGTTGCCTTTGGCCCGCAAAATCTTGGATGCTCAAGGGATGAAATATATCGAAGGGTTTATGATGTCCTGAAGATGGTTAAACTTGAAAAATACGAAGATGAACGGCCAGACCTTCTCACTAAAGGGGAACAACAACGATTAGCCTTAGCCTCTATGTTTGCCATTAAACCAAAGATTATTCTCTTGGATGAACCTGTGAGTGGGCTTGACTATCAGGAGATAAAAAGTCTCATGGAGCTATTGGTAGGGCTTAATCAAAAGGGACATACTATTATCATGGCTACCCAGTGTATGTGGCTGATTGCTGAGTATAGCCACAGGATGCTAATTATGAAGAATGGCGGAATTATTGGGGATGCTTCAGTGCGAGAGGTTTTCTCTGACAGAGATCTCTTAAGAGAGGCAGGTCTCATTGCACCAGAAATGGTTGAATTTGGCTATGGTTTTGGCAGAGGACTTCTTTCTGTAGAGGAATTCTCGTTTTGTCTGGAAAACTGGTAATGCCTTGTGGACATTTGCTGGATGCCTCAATTTTCTTCTTGACAAATGATTGCACATATTATATACTCTGTAATCGTATAAGTCTTTGGTAACTACTCAGGTAAAGTAATTCACCACGGAGAACACATAAGTTGATAGGTTGATGAGTTTATAGGTTAAAGGAACACAGATTCATAATTCATAAAC
>MNYI01000061.1 GCA_001873945.1 Candidatus Desantisbacteria bacterium CG2_30_40_21 | reverse complement strand
ATCCTGATTTGAACTATATCAATTGTAACTACTCAGGTAAAGTAATTCACCACGGAGAACACATAAGTTGATAGGTTGATAGGTTGATGAGTTTATAGGTTAAAGGAACACAGATTCATAATTCATAAACATTTCCTATCAATTCATCCACTTATCAACCCATCAACTATTCAACTTATCAACTTTTTGTGTCTTCGTGCCTTTGTGGTGAGTAGTTACCCTCTGTGGTTCAATAATAACCTTAATAGAATCCTGTGCCTTGGTTACGAGTTGAAATCCATGACCTGTTTCAGCAAGACCCAATCGGTGGGTAATCATCCCTTGCACCTGTATCCTCTTGGAGGAGATTAATTCTAAGGCTGTCATGTGGTCATGAAAATCACCTGCATAAGATGATACCAGAGAAATCTCATTCCGCCAGAAAAGCTCATTGATGGACAAAGGAATGGTTACCCCTTTATCTGTAGGGGCAAAAAACAACACTGTTCCGCACCGTTCCACAGAGTGTAATGCCTGAAGAATGGCTGAGGGTGCCCCGGTACAGACTATGACCAGATCAGCCAGATAGCCATTGTTAATCTCACGAACACGGGCAGGAATATCCTCTTTGGCATGGATGGCAACATCTGCCCCAAATTGCAGGGCTGTTTTTAATCGATAATTGGAGATATCTGTAGCTATTACTTGCGATGCCCCACTGACACGGGCAAGATGAATATGCAGCAGGCCAGCCATACCACTCCCGATTACCAATACCCGTTGACCTGTTTGTATTCTTGCCAGCCTTTGTCCACGAAGAATACAGGCAACCGGTTCAATAAAGGTTGCCTCTTCAAACGAAACGAGATCAGGCAAGGGATAAATTCCCCTGTCCACATTAATAGCTGGCAGACGGACGAATTCAGCAAAGCCACCTGGATCAAAATTCGTCTGCCTGAGCGTATTACAAACCGTTTGGTGTCCTCTCATGCAATAATGGCAGGCATTACATGGGACATGATGAGAGACAGAGATGCGGTCACCAACCTTGTATTGTTTCACATCTTCACCCACTTGAACAATAGTTCCTGCAACCTCATGCCCCAGAACCAGCGGCACCCGATGAATACGGTACCACTCCATAACATCACTGCCGCAAATACCGCTGGCTTCTACCTTAAGCAATATTTCACCCGATGAAATCTCTGGTACGGGCATTTCCTCTAATCGCACATCCTGATTACTATAATACATGGCTACACGCATATTAGACATGAATATCCTCCTTTGCTACTACTGTTGTGTCGAATTTTCAAGTGTCGGGTTATCAACCTATCAACTTTTTGTGTCTTCGTGCCTTTGTGGTGAGTAGTTACTATTTATTTTTTTATAATACCATATTATTTGGATTTTATCAAGGAGTTTTTCCGAGAATTTTTGGAATGATTCACATTTGTTTGAAAGCTTACGGTGTAGCCTGTCAATTTTCTTGACATCCATCCCGTTTCATGTTATAATTACAGAATCTGGAGGTTAAAATGAAGTATGATGTTGTGATCGGGCTTGAGGTTCATGTTCAGCTTAAGACAAAGACAAAAATATTCTGTGGGTGTGATAATAGTTTTGGGGCAGAGCCAAATACACATATCTGCCCTGTTTGTCTTGGTTTTCCCGGTACATTGCCAGTATTAAACTATAAGGTTGTAGATAATGCCATAAAGGCAAGCCTTGCCTTGAATTGTGAGATTGCCCCTGTTTCTCGGTTTCATCGGAAAAACTATTTTTATCCTGACCTGCCCAAGGCATATCAAATCTCCCAGTATGATGAGCCATTGGCTATAAATGGGTACATTGATCTAACCAGTGAAAAAAGAATAGCTATTACCCGGGCACACCTTGAAGAGGATGCAGGTAAACTCATCCATTCTGATGCAGGAGAAAGCCTTGTGGATTATAATCGTACCGGCACACCATTGCTTGAGATTGTTAGTCAGCCAAATATTTCATCTCCACAGGAGGCTTATGATTATCTGACAAGATTGAAGGCAATCGTAGAATATACAGAGGCCTCTGATTGTAATATGGAAGAGGGCTCACTCAGATGTGATGTAAATATCTCTATCAAGCCAGAGGGGACTATATCACTGGGGACAAGGGCAGAGATTAAAAATGTGAACTCCTTTCGAGCTGTAAAAAGGGCATTGATCTATGAAATACAAAGACAGACTGAATTGGTTGACCGAGGGGACAAGGTTGTTCAAGAAACAAGGTTGTGGGATGAAAAAAAGCAAATAACCTCTTCTATGCGATCAAAAGAAGAGGCTCATGACTATCGATATTTCCCTGAGCCTGACCTGATGCCAATACGGATTAATCAAGAATGGATACAAGCTATCTTTGAGACTATCCCTGAATTGCCGCAAGCAAGGGAAAAAAGATTTATCAAACAATACAATCTTTCGGAATATGATACTCAAATCCTTGTTGCAGATAAGGGGATGGCTGATTTTTATGAGGAAACTGTTAAGCTATTCCCCAATCCAAAGATGATAAGTAACTGGCTGACAACCGAGATATTTCGCCTTCTTAGTGAGGCAAAGATAGGGATTAATCAATGCCATGTAACACCACAGTATCTTTCCCAATTACTACAGATGATTGAGAATGGGATTATATCAGGCAAAATGGGGAAGGAGCTTTTGCCGGAAGTTTTCAGGACAGGAATATCTCCGGAATTGATAGTAAAAGAAAAAGGACTTGTTCAGATTACGGATAAAGGTGAGTTGGAAACAGTGATTGATAATGTCATTAAGGAAAATCCAAAGATAGTGGAGCAATACAGAGAAGGCAAAAAACAGTCACTGGGGTTTTTTGTTGGACAGGTGATGAGAATAACCAATGGTAAAGCCAAGCCGGAAACAGTAAATGAAATTCTTATTACCAAATTGTAACTACTCAGGTAAAGGAATTTACCACTCAAGACACAAAGGTATACAGTAACTACTTGTAGTTATATTGGACGGAAAAACTACGAAATACGCGAAAAACTGCGAAAATTAATAATCAGAAGGAATTTGTGAATCAGAATTTTTCGCGTTTTTTGCGCTTTTCGCAAGTTATCTCTTGATAGCTGAGTAGTTACACCAAATTATTATTTCAGGAGGACAATAAACTTATGATTAACATTAGCAACGGTTTCAAGGAGCTTGGGCTTTCAGACGAAACGCTACATGCAATCCATGCTAAAGGATTTGAAAAACCAACAGAGATTCAGAAAAAAATAATCCCATTGATATTGGAAAACAAGATTGATTTAATAGGACAAGCACAGACCGGCACAGGGAAAACCGCAGCATTTGCACTGCCTATAATTCAACAACTTGAAACACGGGCAGGACATATTCAGGCTATTGTTCTTGTTCCAACTCGTGAGCTTGCAATTCAGGTTTCTGAAGAGTTTAATTCTTTACGCGGACACAAGAGTCTTCATGTAGCCCCAATATACGGGGGACAATCCTATGATATACAATTACGACACTTAAAGAAAGGTGTTGATGTCATTATTGGAACACCGGGTCGTATGATTGACCATCTGAATCGCAAAACCATGTCCATAGATAAAATTTCCTTTGCAGTTCTTGATGAAGCCGATGAGATGTTAAGTATGGGATTCCTTGAGGACATTGAAGATATTTTAAGCAAAACAAATCCAAACAGAAGAACCTTGCTTTTTTCTGCAACCATGCCGGAAAGAATTTCACAACTTGCAAAAAAATATATGGGCGAGCGGGAAATAATCAGAACAGTAAAATCCGGCAAAACTACAGATTTAACAGATCAAATTTATTTTGAACTCAAGGAATCAGATAGGTTTAATGCTTTGTGCAGAATAATAGATACAACAGCTGAATTTTACGGGCTGGTATTCTGTAGAACAAGAAGCGATGTAGACTTTATTGCATCCAAACTATTGGATAGAGATTATGATGCAGAAGGGTTACACGGAGACCTTTCTCAAACCGTTCGAGAAAAGATTTTAACGAGATTCAGAAATAAAAAAATTAATATTCTCATAGCCACAGATGTTGCTGCACGGGGTCTGGATATTGATGAACTCACTCATGTAATTAATTATGCACTGCCGCAAGACCCTGAAGCATATGTCCATCGTATCGGCAGAACAGGCCGTGCAGGAAAAGAGGGGACAGCTGTTACATTTATTACCCCTGAAGAGCATAGGAAATTGATGTTTATCAAAAATTTTACACGGACCGAAATCAGGAAAGAAAGAATTCCGCATATTAAAGATGTAATAGACTTTAAGAAGGAAAAAATTAGTAGTGAACTTAAAGAGATGATAGAGTCTGGGGTTTCTTCTAATTATGTTGAATTTTCTAAGGAACTGCTTGGAAATAACGATCCTGAAGCCGTAGTAGCTGCATTGATAAAGCATACATATCAAAATGAACTCGAAGAAGAAAGCTATGTAAAAATTTACGATCTTTTTGAAACTAAAGTTAGTAACGAAGGTGGAAAATCGCGAATGTTTCTTGCACTGGGAAAGAGGGATGATTTGAATGTGAAAGAGTTATTGAATATGTTACAGAAGAAAGCAAATATCAGCCCTGATAAGGTGAGTGGCATTCAAATATTTGATGCATATTCATTTTTCAATGTTTCACAAAAAGAATCGGAAATCGTTTTGGAAAAACTCAATTCAAGAGATCGCAATAAAAGACCTATTGTTGGAAGAGCTAAGGGAAGGTAGGGGCAGGGGGCTTGTTTCTGCCTTATAGCTATTTGAGTAAAGTGTAGCACAGACATTCTTGTCTGTGTCTGTTGTATGACTATTAGAATCACAGACAGGAATGTCTGTGTTACATTGCATAAGTATTGATGAAAAATTAGTCGATTTAGCCATATAAAGATGTTTTTTGCAGAAAAAATAAAGAAAATATAAAAAAACACTTGACAAATTCAAAATATACTGTATACTACTGTATAGTTTGTGAGTACTTTCTATTACCTAATGATAGAAAAAGGAGGTGAAAACAAGTTGAAGTATACATCTAAACTGTTTGTAGTATTTTGTTTGTTAACCGGTTTATGTGGAACAGTAGTAATGGGTTGTGCACCAAAAGCAACAGCACCAGTATCAGAAGAACCCGCAGTTGAAGAAGAAACAACAGCAGCAGAAGAAGAAGCACCAGCAGCAGAAGAAACAGCACCAGCAGCAGAAGAAGCAGCACCAGCAGCAGAAGAAACAACTGCTACAGCAGCAGAAAAATAAAGAGGGGATGCATGAAAGAGTTAAGGTTATTATCTTAACTTAAGGAGGGGGAGAATAATATTTATTTATTGTTCTCCCCTTTTTGTGTTTATGCAGTGAGTATATGAAATAGCCATAAAAGATAAGGAGGATTGCATGAATCTAAAGGATTATATTCGCGACATTCCAGATTTTCCCAAAGAGGGGATAATATTTAAGGATATTACTCCACTCTGGAAGGATGGCAAGGCTTTTGCTGTATCTATTGATGAGATTGCGGCTAAGTATGAGGATAAACAGATTGACTTAGTGGTTGGGATAGAGGCAAGGGGGTTTATTGTTGGTGCCCCGGTAGCTTATAAACTTGGGGTTGGGTTTATCCCTGTACGCAAACCAGGCAAATTACCGTACAAAACCACATCTATGTCATATTCATTAGAATATGGTACAGATACCATAGAGGTTCATGAGGATGCTATATCCCCGGACATGAGAATATTGATAGTCGATGACTTGTTGGCAACCGGTGGAACAGCAGCAGCTGTGATTAAACTGGTGGAAAAGCTGGGTGGCGTTGTGGTAGGAATGGAGTTTTTGGTTGATCTTACCTTTCTTAATGGCAGGGATAATCTGAAAGGCTACAATGTCTCAGCATTGATGGAGTATTAGGGATACTGGATTGGCAGAGACAGAGTTTGTCCCTGCTCGTCAGTCAGTGACACTTGCCTTTCCAATGCTGTCTTGATTTTCATAATATCAATTCTTAACTTAGGATTATCCACTATCCCCTTGCCCAACAGATCTTGTTCAATAAGTTCTTCATTATAAGGTATATATCCGAGTATTTTTAACCCCTGAAGGCTGTTTGTCAGAATGGAATATTCATGGGGAGAACGAATCTTATTGCAGACAACAAGAATATCCTTAATCCCTATATCCCTTGCTAATCTCTCCACACTCCTTGCGGTTTGAACACTTCTCTGTCCTGGCTCAACTACAACAACAAGGGCATTTACACATCTAACTGTTGCCCTTCCAAGGTGTTCAATACCTGCATCCATATCCATAATCAATACACCTTCATCCTTATCCAATAGAAGGTATTGTATCAAATTTCTCAGCAAGATATTGGCTGGACACATACATCCACCTGCCCCCTTTTCTACTGTGCCAATAGATAAAAATCTAATACCATTAAACAATACCCCAAACTTATCGAGCAAATCACCTACGACCGGATTCAACTTGAAAAAACCACTAACATCCTTGCTTGTACCTGTCCTTTCCTCAATTAGTTTTTTCATACTTGAAACAGGGACAATTTGAGCAGCTAATGTCTGAGGGATGCCAATAGCATTTGCTAAATTACCATCCGGGTCAGCATCTATCGCAAGAACCTTCCTGCCATTCACAGCATAACATCCTGCTAAGGCAGCACTTAATGTTGTTTTTCCTGTTCCGCCCTTGCCTGAAATAGCTATTCTCATGAAAATATCTCCATTATTGATTGGGATGTAACTACTCAGCCCTCTGTCATTTTGATTCATCAAGCTCGAAATTTTTCACCTTTGCACCCTCTTGCACCATCCTCACCATACGAATTACCCAAACAAATATGCCTCAATAAATGGAGAAATCCCCCCATCCATAACTTTTTGTATATCACCCATTTCAAAACCAGTCCGATGGTCTTTAATCAAGGTATAGGGTTGGAAGACATATGACCTTATCTGACTTCCCCAGGCTATCTCCTTTTTTTCACCACCAATCTTACTCATTGTCTCTTTTTGTTGTTCCTGCTGATATTCATAGAGCCTGGCACGGAGGACATGCATAGCACTTGCCTTATTCTTGTGTTGGGATCGTTCATTCTGGCAGGTAACAACTGTTCCGGTAGGCAGATGGGTAATGCGGACGGCTGAATCGGTTACATTTACATGTTGTCCGCCCGCACCACTTGAATGGTAGGTGTCAATCTTCAGGTCATCCTCATTTATTTCTACTTCAACATCCTCTACCTCTGGCATAACAAATACTGAGGCAAAAGATGTATGCCTTCTTTTATTGGCATCAAAGGGAGAAATTCTAACCAATCGGTGGATACCCTTTTCTGCCTTCAGGTAGCCATAGGCATATTTCCCTGTTACCTGAACCGTAACACCCTTAACCCCTGCCTCATCCCCGGGCAAAAAGTCAATAATATTTGTTTGATACCCCTTATTTTCTGTCCACCTGAGATACATTCTAAGAAGCATGGATGCCCAATCACAGGACTCAGTTCCCCCTGCACCGGGATGAATGGTTAAAAAGGCATTGCTTATATCATGTGGACCGGATAATGCCATAGTGAATTCCAATGCCTGAATATCTTTCTCTAATGTGCTTAATTTGTTCTCAATCTCCGGAATAAGTGATAACTCATCCTCTTCTGTGCCAAGCTGGATTAAAATGTCCATCTCCTCTGTTTCTTTAACAAATCGAAGGTATGACTCTATTTGCTCCTTTAATTGTGCCATTCTTTGCATAATTGCTTTGGCATCCTCTGCATTGTTCCAGAATCCGGATTTCATTGTTTGAGCCTCTATAGTATCTATCTCTTTTTGGGCTGTATCTACCTCAAAGAGACCTCCTTAAACCCTGTATTCTTGTAGATGTTTGTGTTAATCGTGATTGCAATTCATTAAACATAATTTTTCTCTCCCTTGTAATATTTTGTGATTTATGCTTTGAAGGTAACTATTCAGATATATCAATGCCTACCCAATTATTTAATCCCCCTGATCTTCCTCTCCGCATTCTCCGCGTAAGACAATTCCCCTATCAGCTTTCAATGTTTGACCCTACCCCTGCCTCAATCTCCGGCTTATCTTCTTTAACAATCAAAGGGGCGGCGAGATTACTATCTTTTTTGGAGGGAGGTTTCCTCCATTTGTCTCGAATCTGAAATAAAAAAGTAATCAGCCATAGCAGCAGAATAACTGTCAGTAGTGGCAGGGAACTTAATATCCAGAAGACAATGATCCCAATGATATTAATGCAATTATCCAGTCCATCCTGGCAAGCATTGTTTATGGATTTTTGAAAGGCAGATTCATAACTTAAGGGCAGTATTTTTTTTTCATACATACGAATAAAAATGAGACCATATGCCATCTGGTCTTCAAGCCTTTCAATCTTCCCCTTTATCTCTCCCATCTCTCTTTCTGTGCACTTTAATTTATTTTCTATTTGCAGCATATCTGGAAGTTTTTCTCCTGTTCCAGCGGATGTGGAAGTCAGTCTTGCCGTGGATGATTGAAGGGATTCAAGTTGTGTCTGGAGTTTCATGTGGACATCAGTTTTGTCCTCAGTTGTCAGTCTTGAATGCCTTAGCCCCCCAATTTGTTCCAGTGTTCTGGCTGCATTTTCAAACTCTGCCGTAGGGAGCTTAAACACCAGCCATGCTGTTTTTTCTTTTCCGTTTATTTCTTTTTGAGAAACAATACCTTCAAACCTCATCATTTCATCAGTAACCCTTGTTACACCAGTGCTTAGTTTTTTTGCTTCCAATTCAATCTCAGCCATTTTTCCTGCCTTTGGAAGATTTTTTTGATATTTAGTAAGGGTTAATACCTGAGGCAAGGGGTAAATCTCTCTGGTGAGCAAGATACTGCCTGTGATTACTAAGGCAGCGACAAGAATAATTGTCAAGAGATTTATTGTTAGCCGCATATTTTTTACTCCTCACTATCTATCCATTAAATCATGCTCCTACTATATCATAATCAGAATAAAAAGTCAAGTGGTTTGAAAAAGATTAGAATAATTCTTGACAAATAATAAATATTATGTTATAATAAAAACAATGGAGGACAAAAATGAAAAATATGCAGGAAAGGATTGAAAGGTTAAAGGAAAAAGGAATTGTATTGACTATTCAGAGATTGGCTGTCTTAGAATTTCTGGTAGAGAACTGTACCCATCCAACAGTAGATGATATTTATAAGTCATTAAAAGAAAAATACCCTACCATTTCTCAAGCAACAATTTACTCATGTCTGGAATTGTTAAGGGATGCCGGTGAGATTCAGGAACTTTCTATTCATAGGGATAAAGCCTGCTTTGACCCAAACCTGAGGATGCATCACCATTTCTTCTGCAAACAGTGTGAGAAAATATTTGATGTTAATATTGAGTGTCCAGTGTCTATGCAAGGTTGGTTTGACGGGAACAAGGTGGAAGAGGTACAGGCGTATCTTTATGGTGTCTGTGAAGAATGCCGCAAAAAAGAAGGGGGGTGATATGAAATGAAACGAAATATTATCAGAATTGACGAAGAAAAATGTAATGGTTGTGGTCTGTGTGTGTCAGCCTGTGCCGAGGGGGCAATCGAGGTTGTGGATAACAAAGCCCGATTGATCAGTGAAAAATATTGCGATGGGTTGGGTGCTTGTTTGGGTGAGTGTCCTCAGGGGGCGATTATTATTGAGGAACGAGAGGCAGAGGAATTTGATGATGAGGCAGTGGATGTCCACTTGAAAAAGCAGCAGACTAATCACAAGCCGTATCCCTGTAGTTGTCCTTCGGCTGAACCAAGTCATTGGAAGGTGGAGGATGTAGGGACAGAGCCTGCCCCTGTCCGATTGCCAATTCACCATCAATGCTTTCTCATTGGCCTATAAAATTGGCATTGATTCATCCACAAGCAGCTTGTCTTGATGGAGCTGATTTGATTGTTGCTGCTGACTGTGTTCCCTTTACCTACGCCAATTTTCATCATGATTTTCTGAAAGGCAAGGCTGTGGTTATTGGTTGTCCCAAATTGGATGATCAGGAGTTGTATCTGCAAAGGCTGACAGATATATTCAGACAGTCAAACTTGAGGAGTATTATGGTTATTCACATGGAGGTGCCCTGTTGTTTTGGGTTGAATCATCTGGTAAAAACAGCCCTGACTCAAAGCGGCAAGGATATACCACTTGAACAGGTTGTTATTAGTATTAAGGGAGAAAGGAGGGAATAAGATGGCTGGTAAATGTCCTGGACAAGATAGTCGGTGGCTAACCGCTGCCTTGTATAAGTGCCCACAATGTGGTGAGATGGTGGAGATGTTTTCGGATGAACTTAAGAGTCGCTGCCCTAAGTGTAAGGGTATGGTTTACAAGGAAAATGCCCCTTCTTGCATTCAATGGTGCAAGTCAGCGAAGGAATGTTTGGGGGAGGAGAAGTTTAAGGAGATGATGGAGCAAATAAAAGGAGGTGAGTCAAGATGATCGTTCAGGAATTTGTTGACTATCTGGTAAATCATCCAGATGAGTTTGAATGGAAGGAAGAGGAATGTGAGGGGAAGACAGGGTTCTTGGTAGGGCATAAACGCTTTGAAACTTTAACCCATTTTACCCCTGAAGTAATCGGCAAGCACAATCTGGAATTTCTCCTTAGCCAGACCATCCAAGGCAAGGATGTGGAGAAGATCACTCGGGTAACAGGATACTTCAGTAAGGTATCTGGCTGGAACAAGGGAAAATTGGGAGAATTAAAGGATAGGGATAGAAGTGGGATAGGGGAATAATTATTCATCCCTTGACCCAAGAAAAAGTAAAATGGAGGTGGATTATGTTTTGTTATCAATGTGAACAGACAGCACAGGGAACTGGCTGCACAAAGGTTGGCGTTCTGAGTAATTGAGGAAATTAGGGCATGGTTCAAAACTGTTCACCACAGGGTTGAACCATGCTTACTTTTTTGTAAAAGCATATTGGTAATTCCTTCTTTCTCACAGTGGCAATTCTTCCAGTATGTTATTGTAAATTTCCACACTATCCTGAGAAAAACAGCAGAAAATAATTCTGCATGAATAGTTATTCTGCCTGATAAATTCAACACATGCCTTAACTGCAATCCCTGCAGCATCTGTCCCGGGGTATCTATAAACACCCGTACTGATACATGGGAAAGCAACGCTTTCACACCCATTTTTCAATGCAAGCCCCAATGAATTTGTGTAGCATTTACGCAATAATTCAGCCTCGCCAAAAGAACCGCCATTCCAGATGGGACCAACCGTATGGATAATGTATTTTGCGGACAACTTGTAGGCTTTAGTTATTTTAGCCTCCCCTGTCTGACACCCACCCAGTGTTTTACATTCTTCCAAAAGCTCTTTGCCAGCTGCCCGATGAATTGCACCATCAACACCACCACCACCAAGAAGCGTGTTATTGGCAGCATTAATTATTGCGTCAACCTTAAGTTTTGTTATATCAGCAAGAATTGCTTCCATCATCATAACTATCACCTCAAAAATAGTATACTACGGGGAAAATTGGGACAGCACCCTATTCTTCCGATAATTCACGAAAACAGAAAGCCAGATGCTTAGTTCAAAGAGAAAAAGCATGGGGAAAGCCATCAGAAGCTGGCTAATCACATCTGGTGATGGTGTCATGATAGCGGCTACAATGAAAATAATCAGTATGGCATATTTTCTTTGTTTTTGCAATGTCTTTGGATTGAGTAGTCCTAACTCTGTTAGAAAAAGGATAACAACCGGCATTTCAAAAACAAGACCAAAGCCCAATAACATACTGCCTACAAAGGAAACATATGAACGCAGGGTGATCATGGGAGTTAATGATTCAGTATTAAATCCAAGTAGAAACTTTATGGTTACCGGCATAATAACAGCATAACAAAAATATGCCCCACTAATAAACAATAAAAAAGAGAATGGTGCATATATCAAAACATACATCTTTTCTCTTTTGGTTAAACCAGCAGCCACAAATCGCCATATTTGAAAAAGCACTACCGGAGAAGATAGAAATATCCCGCAAAAAAAGGCAACAATTATATAGACCATAAAGGCTTCGGTTGGTGTAAGAAAAATGAGCTGTTTGCCTACAGGTTTTGCAATAAGATCAATAACAGGTTTAACCAGCAGCCAATAAGAAAGACCGGAAGCAATGAAAATAAAAACAACACAAACAATTAACCTATTTCGCAATTCTTCTAAATGATCAAAAATCCCCATCGGTTCCATTGTTTTCTTAGCCATAATTTCTTTCCCTTGTCATATACAAGTACAAGAGCAGGTTTAGAACCTGCCCCTACACTCAGTGTTTTACAAAATCCACAAATCGTGGTGCCCACTCAGGAACACCCACACTATGCAAATGGGCATAGCTTGCAATTACATTTTTATAAATAATACCATCGTGTTTCCCACCCACACCCTTGCCTCGAATGACATTATAGGCAAAATTCAACCCTTCAGGATTAATAACCCGAGAATAATGGAACTCATGTCCTTTCCCCTCTTCGTTAAAACCAGACCAGGGTGCATTACCAGTTTGTTTCAAAATTACATAGCCGTGCCCCTGCGGCTTATCAAATACCTCAATATCAACAGGAAGAGCACCAACCATTTTTCTTGTTATTTTCTTACAAGAAATACTTTGTGATAAATACATCAAGCCGCCGCATTCAGCATAAACCGGCATCCCCTTTTCTATAGCCACACGAATATCCTCTAACAATGGCTTGTTTTGGGCTAAACCTTCCAGAAACATCTCAGGAAAACCACCGCCAAAATATAAACCGTCTACAGTGGGTAACTGTTCATCAATTAAGGTGTTAAATGGTATGAGTTCAGCACCAGCCTGACAAAGAGCATCCAGATTCTCAGGATAATAGAAGGTAAACACCGGATCTCTTGCTACACCTAACCGAATGTTTGGGGGTGCAAAGGTTTTTTTTGTCTTTATCTCTGGCAATACGAGGGCAGATCCAGCAATATCTATTACTCGTTCCAGATTCACATGTTCCTTTATTGCCCTGGCAATATCATCAATAATAGGCACCATTTGGTTATCCTCCTTTATAGGGATTAACCCCAAATGTCTTTGCTCAATCTCAATATCACTCATGGCTGGCAATGCCCCAACAACCTCCAGCCCGCAATATCGCTCAATAGCTGCCCTTAGTTTTTCCTCATGCCTGGGGGACGCTACCATATTCAGGAGGACACCACGAATCATATTTTCCTTCTCAAACTGCTGGTAACCCAAAAGAAGTGGAGCAATACCGCGAGTCATACCCCTGGCATCAACAATCAAAATTACCGGAGACTTTAACAGGCTGGCTAAATGGCAGGTACTATCCGTTCCCTCTATATCCAATCCATCATAAAACCCCTTATTCCCTTCAATAATGCTTAAATCTGCATTACTTGCTGCTGCCTGAAAGGCATTAAATGTCCCCTCTTCACCCATCATCCAGATGTCCAGATTATGGCAATCCCTTCCTGCTGCATGGGTAAGCCACGAGGGGTCAATATAATCAGGACCTTTTTTGAATGGTTGAACCACAAGCCCCTTTTGTGACAGGGCAGCACATAATCCTATGGCTATTGTAGTTTTGCCAGAGCTTCTATGTGTTGCTGAAATAATAACCCTCATAAATACCTCGCGGGAAAGGTAGTGTCAGTGATTACCTTTCCTACCATCCTCACCTTCCCTCACTACTTCCTCACCTGAATCTTTCCTACCAGACCAGAAGAGACAAGAATATCATTATCTGTAACAATAATACCCTCTACCTGTTCCAAATCTTCAATAATATCCATGCCTGCTTTTTGGCCAAGAACAAATACTGCGGTTGAAAGAATATCAGCAATAAATGCAGATGGGGTAATTATCGTTACAGACACACACCCATTGGAAACTGGATACCCGCTTTGTGGATCCAGAATATGATGGTACCTTTGACCATTAAAGACAAAATAGTGTTCATAATCCCCATTCGTAGCTATAGCCATATCATTAAGTTTTAATGTAGTCAGGATATTATTCTTGTGTCTTGGATGTCTAATACCAACCTTCCATGGAAACACCCATTGATTTGTTCCCACAGCCTTAATATTACCACCAAGGTTTATCAGAAAATTATGGCAATTTGCATCCTTAAGTACCTTAGCTGCCTCTTCAACAGCATATCCCTTAGCCACACCTTCCAGATCAATCTTCATCCCTTTTCTGCCAAGAAACACCTGTCTTTTGTTAATATTAAGTATTAGATCCTCATAGCCAACTAACAGGGCATTATCTACTATCTTTATTCCTGATGGAGGGGTAGTAACTGAGCCAAAATTCCATAGCCCGGAAAGACCGCCAATGGTAACATCAAACGCCCCATCTGTAATCTTAGAATATTTCAAGGATTCCTTCAATAACTCGCACATTTCATAGGATATATTAACTTGAGATTTATCTGCCTGTTGATTTATCTTAAAAAGCTCACTTTTTGGGTTATGAAAGTCTGCAATTTTTTCTATCTCTCTTATTCGATTAAAAGCAGCATTTATTGCTAACTTTACCTTTTTTTTTTCGCCACCAACTACCTTAATCTCTGCAATAGTATTCATTAAGAGACAGTTATCACAATAAACCGTTCGTTTTCCCATACAACCAGATAAACAAAGCATGATTACTATGATTATAATTTGTTTCATTTCGGAAATACTCCTTGTTAGCCAGTAGTGAGATTATACAGTAAAATAAATAATTTGTCAATATTTTTGTTGACTTCAAACCCTAAAGCTGTTACAATATCACAATTAACATTAACAAAATTATAACTTGCCCGATAAAGTAACATTGCACTTGCTACTGGCTAAGAAGGAGGTTCGTTATGGCTCTATTATCAAACATCTGTCAATTTTTGGACAAGGAACTTAAGGTTTTCGGGATTCCCGATGCCTCGCAGAATGGGTTGCAGGTAGAAGGCAAGCAGGAGGTCAAGAAGGTGGTATTTGCGGTTGATGCTTCTTTGGACACCTTTGAAGAGGCTCATAAACGGAAAGCAGATATGGTAATTGTCCATCATGGCCTGTTTTGGGACAAGCCTCAGCCATTAACTGGAATTCTGTATCAAAGGCTTCAGGTACTGTTCAAACATCAGATATCCTTGTATGCTGCTCATCTGCCGGTGGATATTCATCCATTGATTGGACATAATGCTCAATTGATGAATTTCTTTGTTACCAAAAAACGCGAGACATTTGGGAATTATCATGGAATAGATATTGGGTTTTTGGGTATTTTACATAGAGAAATAACCCTTTCTGCTGTGGTCACAAAATTAGAGGAATCTCTTAATACCAAGTGTCAGGTTTTGGCTTTTGGACGAGAAAAAATAAAGACCATTGCTGTGGTTTCTGGTGGGGCAGCAGAATTGGCAGCAGAGGCTGTAGATAAGAAAGTGGATCTCTTTATCACTGGTGAGTCAAAACTTTCCTCTTACTATATAGCCAAAGAGGGTAAGATTAATGTTATTTTTGCCGGACATTATGCTACAGAAACGCTTGGGATGCAGGCTCTTTCAATAGTTATTAATGAACAATTCGGTGTTGAGTGTGAGTTTGTGGATTTACCTACGGGGCTGTAGAGCAGGTGATACAACTTATTCGGGTAGACACACAGTCCTACCCCTACGCTTCCCCGCGTGAACTATTACCCACCCACCACACTTACCCCATCAACCCATAATGGCGGGGTAAAGATATTATCATAGTATGACACCTCTGACCCTATCTCAACCATGTGTTTTAATATCTCGTATGAATTCCCGGCAATCATAGTATCCTTAATTCGACCAACAATTTCCCCGTTTTCTACCTTAAACCCAAGGTCAACATTGACAGAAAACTCGCCGGCTAAAACATTACCCTGCCCACCACCAATTACCTGTTGGACAATCAATCCATTTTTCATTTGTTTTATCATCTCATTCATGCTCATTTCACCCGGCTGAATAACCAGATTGCTGCAATGGGGTGATGGCAATGTGTCAAAACCCCGATAGCCATTACCTGTAGATTTACTATTCATAAGCCCTGCGGTTTGAAGGTCAAAGAGATAATTTTTCAAAATACCTTTCTCAATCAATGGAAGCCTTGAGGTTGGTATCCCTTCATCATCTATGGGGCAACTGTTTAAGGCAAGGTCTATGGTAGCGTCATCAAAGATACTCAGTCGGCAGTCAAGAATCATTTGTCCCATTTTTTCGCCAAGTGGAGATACCCCTTTTTGTACCATCTTTCCATTTATCCCCAGCTCAAGTGGTTCCAAAAGCGTACTTACTGCATGTGGTGTAAAGATAACAGGCATTGTCCCTGTTTTTATGACAGCATCTCTTTTTGTCAGAGAAAGGGCTGCAATTAGCCTTTCCGGAATGCGTTTTATGGATTCCTCTGAATATTTACCTGACCATTCCCCATCAAAGACCCATATCAGGTTCTGCCCTGAAACTAATAATGCATCCACAGAAATTCCCAAATATGATTTTCTGTAAGATATGTCCATCCCTGAAGAATTCAAACATCTTATGGTAGAAATAGCTCTATTTATCTCCAATCCACACTGAATATCAGGCTCTTTTTCGAGAATACAGTTGATAATCTCCTCACCCATATTCTTCAACTCTTCAGCTGATAAAAGGCTTGTTTCTTCGTCAAAGATACGAATATCCTGAACAACAATTCCTGCCTGTGAAGGAAAAGCAAATCTTGCCTTCTCCCCAAAGGTTGCACTTTCAATAGCATGGGCTATCAGTTCCTCACCCTTATCAGGGTTTGAGGTAGCACCTCTGGCAGTTGTACTGGAAAAACCAATCCTGCCCTGTTGAATAACCCGCAATCCAATCCCTTCTGTCTCCTTAAGTCGGATACATTTCAGTTTATTACTTTCAAATTTTACCGGCATACCCTCTATCTGAACATGAATTATCTCGGCAGAGTCTGCGTGTTTTAAGCAATTATTCAAAATATTTTCCATAAGATTTTCTCCTTGTGTGAAATGTAAACTAATGGTTTTACGCCTCTTTCTTTTTCACATTTTTGAGCAGTTTCTTTTCATCGCCATCCAGCTTGCGTTGTACTTTTTTGACATCCTCGGCAGGAGGCAGGTCCTCGGGCTTGACGCCGCGTTTGATTAACATTTTTCGCACAGCCTGATTATTTTCAACATGCTCGGTAGATATTTGATTTTTACCAATTAAATCTTTTTCAATTACATTATGGCTGGTAAGTTCGGTTGCAAAATCCTTTGCCTTGATTGTTAGCGTGGGCAGGAAATCCGCCAGGGGTCTGCCATCGGGAATTGCCAGTTTCTTTTTCATCTCCTGCGTAGAGTAGCCACCAAATAAAGCCTGATCGCCTTTGGAGCGGATGATAGCAAAGCCCCTGTCGTCCACACCGCGTTCATAAATGATACTTGATAATTTCTTTTCTGATCTGGATAGTTTTTCGCGTGCCGAGACCCTGCCTACATCAAGGAGTCGTTGTTCAATAATCTCCTGCCTGCGGGTCTGGACAGCGAAATATGTCTGAGCAAAAGCGATCTCGCTTTTGGACGGGTCGCCGTTTTGAGCAATCAGGTAACAGGCATAGCGGGTAAGAGCAATATCTTCGATGGCTCGCTCTGCCCCACTTCCTAATAGAACCATTTTGTTGACATCAACAAAATGATCAGGCACGCGGACGCCTGCATTCTCACAGGCTGTTTTCGCCTTCTCGATTACTTTCAAAAAGTTTCGCCACTCGGTGTAGCCTAAAACTTCCTGTAACTCACGCGCACTCCAGCATTCAATCTGATTATACAGATAGCACGCCCCTTCAAATTTCTGAAAGAGCTTAACGACCAGTTCTTGTTTCATGTTATCCTCCTGATATCTCGTTCAGCAGGGGAAAATGGGAAGGGTGCTGTCCCCATTTTCCCCCAAAAGAAAAAACCGTGAACGGTTACCTGAACTCTTCTTACAAATCATGGATTAAAGTAACTACTCAGGTAAAGTAATTCACCACGGAGAACACATAAGTTGATAGGTTGATAGGTTGATGAGTTTATAGGTTAAAGGAACACAGATTCATAATTCATAAACATTTCCTATCAATTCATCCACTTATCAACCCATCAACTATTCAACTTATCAACTTTTTGTGTCTTCGTGCCTTTGTGGTGAGTAGTTACCCTCTGTGGTTCAATAATAACCTTAATAGAAT
>MNYI01000115.1 GCA_001873945.1 Candidatus Desantisbacteria bacterium CG2_30_40_21 | reverse complement strand
TATAGAATGTAATGAGGGTTTTTACCACGAAAAGCACGAAGAACACAAAGAAATTACAGAACAAACCGTTTAATTTCATCTTTGAGCATTCTGACATTAAAAATGACTCGATTCGACAACTCATCAAATTTCTTTTTTTGTCTCCTTCGTGTTTTTCGTGCTCTTCGTGGTAAACGGGTTCTTCGTGGTAAAAAACTTCCTATTACCGTCATTTTAAGGTTGACACGACACTACTCATATTCCTGTTTCCTTACCACACAGATAATTGATACGCCAAAGGGTAAATCCCATGTTTTCAAAAACGATGCCTCCAATTTGAATAATGATTCAAGGATATGGGACAACCATGCTGGATATTTCTTTTCAAAGGGTGACTTCAAGGGTTTATTTTTGCCAGTCATTGCCTTCCATCTTCGGCTAAGCCAGGTAACAGGCAAAAGCAAGGCATTCATATAAGATACCCTTTCTATATGCAATCCTGCAGCCCTTAATCTGGCACATAATTCTGAGGCTGTATATCTTCGTTTATGCTTGCATATCTCATCTATATCCCCCCACAAAAACCGATATGCTGGAACGGTCAGGAGAATAATACCATTTGGTTTGCAGATTCGGGCAAGCTCATGGAGTACTTGCATATCATCCTCAATATGCTCCAGAACATCCAGCATGGTAATTAAGGAAAATTCCTCATCCTTTATGGGCAACTTTTCGGCTGAGGCACACATGGTATATTTATGTCCACTATCTCTGCAAAACTTTACTGCATCAGAAGATATATCAATGCCTATCACTTGCCCAAATTTCTTAAGATAACTCATGGTTGTGCCTGGACCACAACCGACATCAAGTACCTTGCCGTGGTTTTGTGGTGCATATCTGGACAGCAATGTAAAGATGATGTGCCGTCTTGCTCGATGCCACCAATGGTGCTTTTCACTTCTGGCGTATTTTTCCATAGTATTATTCATTTGGAATTATGTCCTAATCGGGAATGGTTTGTAATCGTTCAGCCGTCAATTTATCAGTACTGAAGCAAAATCAAGGGAAACATCCAATCTCTATATCGGCACCCATGATAGATAGCTTTATTGTAGACATCACGATAAAAATGCATTCACCATCAATCATAAAATCACCAGCAATTCTCATTATGGAAATGTGTAAGCGAGGAGAACAATTACCATTCTACAAATAAAGAAACACAGAACAAGAATGTCTGTACTACACTCCTTGTCCACAGCTTGCGGGGGTTAGGGGATGGAAAATATCCGGCAAAAATTTAGGGTGCGTTTGCCCTGCTGGAATCCTGCCTTCGCAGGAATGACGATTCTACCATTTCCATGTTCACAACAAGACTATGTCGATTAGCTGAGTAGCTGCGACCCCTACATTTATTACCCGACAAGCCCAACACCACTACCTATTGTGAGTCCAATGTAAAAAAAATGCCAGAATGAGTATAAAAACCTTGACTTTTTTGCAAGGGTGTTGTATAATGGAAATTGATAAAATATGCCTTCGTACTTTACCCTACAATGACAATAGTAGGGGCAAACCATTGTGGTTGCCCTTCCTTAATCAAGTTTTGTTGTAGGGTTATTGCTTGTACAAACTCTGGAGGAATAATGAAACAAGTGCGTATCTTGTCCACAATCATGTTCTCGGACAGGGACAAGCCCTGTCCCTATGTTATAACCCTTATCATGTCTGCAATTCTTATCATCGTGTCGTATCATATTGCTTTTGCTGCTCTCCCTGATTTCAACACCCCTGGAACGATAACAGTAAGTGAATTGGTCGTTGGTCGTGATGGGAATCCTGCTGGCACAGGGTGGAACTCTGCTCCATGTTGGGTGGATTTTGGTCCATTTACTTCGGGCACTATAACCATTGAGCGTGATGGGTTAAAGGATTTATTCATTGGCGATAAGGATGGAAATGTCTGGTTTTATGAAAATATTGGAACAGAGAGAGAACCTGCGTTTGGTAATGGTTTTATCTTGCAGACAGAGGATGATACTACTGTTAATGTTGGGCATAATGCCACCCCTTTTCTTATTGATTGGGACAGGGATTGCGATCTGGATATGATTGTTGGCAACTCAAGGGGGACATTCTACTATTATGAGAATGAGGACGGCAAATTTCAATCACGAGGAGAGTTGTCAAGGGGTCCAGTGCTTGTGGCTCAAACCTCTACTGTAGGCAGTGCTCAGGATATCTTCGTTGTTGGTAAATATGCCTATGTGGCTGCAGGTGAAATGGGGCTACAAATCTTTGATATATCTAATCCATATAAGCCAAGCCTTGTTGGTGGCTTTGATTCAGCCGGCTCTGCTCAAGGGGTATTTGTTCGGGGGAATTATGCCTATCTTGCTGATGGCAAGGAGGGATTAAGGGTTGTTAATATTACTGACCCTAAATCCCCAAAGGAAACAGGCGGGCTTGCTCCGAGAAACCCGCAAGGGGCAAAAAAACCACAAGGGGACGAGGGTGTTCAGCCAGGGGCAACAGATGTTTATGTGGTTGGGAATTATGCCTTTGTTGCCTGTAGCATAGGCGGGTTGCAGATTGTAGATGTGACGGATCCAACCAAGCCAAACGCTGGCAAGGAGAACAGACATGGCTTTGATGTGCCTGTTGGCGGGATTGCAAATGGGGTTTATGTGGTTAGTAATCATGTCTATGTTGCTGCTGGTAATGCCGGGCTTCAGGTTCTTGAGGTGCAGGACTTTTTCCCTACTGTTGGGACAACCTCCAGCATTGGCATAACCGGTTCAAAGGGCATTGTCCAGCTTGGTGTGGTAGATACCCCTGGATGTGCTATGGATGTCTGGATAAAACCTGATATCTCTGAACAATATGTCTATGTTGCCGATGAAAAGGGAGGCTTGCAGATAATTGATGTTGGTGATGGCCAGACTGTAAGCAATATAGATATGACTGCTGCTGCTATTGTCTCAAGCATTGCCTTTGAGGATGCTCAAAATGTATTTGTGAAACGGCAGCAGGGCACAGATACCACCATTGCCTATGTATCTGACGGGGCAAATGGCTTCCAGATGGTTAATGTTACTGACCCAACCGCTCCTGAACGCATAGATGGTGCCTCATATAATACCAAAGACTACACCTCAGCCGTCTGGGTGCAGGACGGTTTTATCTTTGTCGCTGACCGTATGGCTGGAATGGCTATCTTTGATGATTATAACCCGCCAAACTCGCAAGCACAAAATCTGGTAAATGTTAATGCCTTTTATTCCTCCCCCCATATCTTTGACCTTGACGAGGATGGCTTTTGTGATATGCTCTCTGGTGATGAACATGGCTATGTCTGGTTTTTTCATAATACAGGGGCATTGTCTAACCCTACATTTAATGACGGCTTCATGATTCGCGGCTCATCAAGCAGTGGGATGCTTGATGTTGGACAGTATTCGACTCCCTGGGTAGTTGATTGGAACGGTGATGGGGTAAAGGATTTGATTGTAGGCAATGAAACAGGAAATGTGCTGTTTTATGAGGGGTATGAAATAACTCCGCTATCAACCGATAGTATTAAGGGATTAATCCCACTTGCCACGAGTAACAGGTACTTAGCCTTTAAGTCTCCCAAAAACATCAAAGTCTCTGGCCGTGATATTGATGTCGGACGCAAGTCATGTCCAATGATTGGTGACTGGAATATGGATGGCGGACTGGATTTGATTGTTGGTGATGAGAATGGTAATATAACTGTGTTATTAAATACCAAAACATGGCCGGGTGAAGAGCCGGAATTTAACGCCTCTTTCAAAATTCGTGGTAGTCAGCCAAAAAACCTCTGGATAGGTGAATATTCTGTTCCCTTTGTGGTTGATTGGGACAATGACCATAAGAAGGACATTATTATTGGTGATGTGTATGGGTATGTTACCTATTTTCGTAATTCCGGGACAAATACAAAAACCCCGGAGTTTTCCTCAGGGTTCCGTCCCCAGAGAACTGGTCCGCAAGGGATGATGGATGTTCAAGTAGATGGCAATGCTGTCCCGGTTGCTTTTGATTGGGATATGGATGGCAAAAAGGATTTGATTGTTGGCGACTTTCATGGCAAGGTCTGGCTGTTCAAGAATATTGGCACAGATGCTGCCCCTGTATTTGGCACACCCACCCAGATGTTGTCCAATAATGCCCCTCTTGATGTGGGACAATATGCTGCACCATTTGTTTGTGACTGGAATCATGACGGTCAAAAGGATCTGATTGTCGGCAAGGAGAGCGGCGTTTGTCTTCTTTTTATAAATACTGGTTCAGCAAATGGCACACCAACACTTGGAACACCAACTATTCTAAGTAATACCAGCGGCGATATTGATGTAGGCAGGTTTGCCAGACCATGGGTGGTTGATTATAATGGGGACTGGCTGGATGACTTAATTATTGGTAATGGTGATGGTAATATCAAGGTTTATCTTAATATGGGCAATGAGCAGAAGCCAGAGTATGCCGTTGGTATAAACATTCAATGCGAGGAAATAGATATTGATGTGGGACAGTATGCTGCCCCAGCAATTGTTGACTGGAATAATGATGGAACTCTGGATTTGTTAGCCGGACACAAAGAGGGCTTTGTGCAGTTATTTACCTCTTCATCCGACACAGAAACCGTATGGATAGATGAGTCCATTACCCTGAAGACAGGCGTTAATGACTGGCCTGCTTTCAGGTATAATGCTGCAAGGGATGGAAATGATCCATCTGAGGCACTGATGCCACCACTGGATATGTATTGGACATATAACACAGGATACCCTGTTGTTTCCTCACCTGTGGTTTATGGGGGGACAATAGGGGTTTGCAGCAAGAATGGATCGGTTCATAATATAGATATGTATGGCAATGGCAGTCTTTTCAAGGATACAGATACATCCATTGATTCAACCCCGATTATGATTAACGATATGATTTATATCGCTGGTCATGATGGAATAATTCGCTACCTTGACTGGGGGGGTAATACAACAAAAGAATGGACATATCCAACCAATGCCCCTATCCAATGGTCATCCCCTATGATAGTCAACGGCAGGCTTTATATTGGCTGTAGTGATTATCGGCTGTATTGTTTGAGTGCAGCAATGGGTGAGTTCCTCTGGAGTTATAAAACCGCAGGAATAATTGAGTCATCCCCGGCTGTGGTAAACGGCAGGGTTTATTTTGGCAGCATGGATGGCAAGGTATACTGCATAGATGCGATTAATGGCAGCCTCAAGTGGGAGTATAATATTGGTGCACCAATCCACTCTACTCCGTGCATAAAAAATAACATCCTTTATATTGGGTCACAAGATGGCAAGCTCTATGCCATAAAAACAAATAATGGAAGCCTTGTGTGGAGGAGTTATCAAACCGGAAAACCAATAAGCTCATCGCCAGCCATAAATAATGGCAGTCTTTATTTTGGTGGTGAGGATGGGATGATTTATAGCGTGGATGCCTTGACTGGAAATGTAAAATGGTCATACTATATTGGCAGCCCCATTCATTCATCGCCCATAGTTGTAAATGGTATTGTCTATATTGGTGCAGATAATGGCAGTATCTATGCCTTGAACCCTGAGGCAAACTCAAGGGATAGATTATTGTGGAGTTATCAGACTAAGGGTAAAATATCCAGCTCCCCGGCTGTGGCTAATAACCTTTTGCTTGTTACCTCAGAGGATGGAAATTGCTATGCTTTTGGTCCAAAGCGGTTTGTGGGTTCGTCAAAGTTTGCCTCAACTACTGGAGTTACACCAGGGGGAACGGTAAGCTACACTATTAATATTACCAATGCAGGGGATATGGGTACGGTTAGTGTAGTTGATGTGCTTAATGTAAATCTTATTAACCCTGAAAATATATCAGATGGTGGGACTGTTGCTGTTTTGGGTAGCCGAACGGTTATTACTTGGGAGATTGACCCGCAAATAGTCAACTCATTGAGTTTTATAATTACTGTTTCGCCAGATACTGTACCAAGTATGCTGATCAACAATACTGCCCGAATTGATTGGTTAGTTGGCTCTTTCACCATCCCTTCCGTAGCCATTCGCGTGGCTGGGACAGTAACGACTATCAAAACGATGATCCCTGACAAGCAGGATATTTCTCCGGACGAGGCGATAGAGTATGCTATTACCTGCAAAAATATGATGGGTATAACCATGCGTAAAATGACCATAGTGGATGAAATTGATCTCTTTCTGACGGCTATTGTTCCGTTGAATAATGGTGTGTATAATGCCAAAACAAGAAGGATAACATGGCAAATCAGTAAGGACATTGCCAATGGGGAAGAGGTCAGGGTTGGCTTCAGGGCAAAGGTGTTACCAACTGTAGCTAATGGAAGTATTATTAACAATGATACAGCCTCATTCTGGTCAATAGATACTGGAAGCGGTACAGTAACAGCAGAAACTGACTGGGTTACTGTTGTTGCCCCGGACTTCAGCTCGTCCATTAAGCAGGTTAGATCGCCCAGTGTTATTCGCTCAGGAGCGATTATTACCTATGATATTATTTACAATAATCAAGGAGCCACAGCCACAGAGGTTGTTATAATTGATAAAGTGGATGATAATCTGTCAGTTATTACTTCAAGCATCTCTCAGCTTGGTGTTTATAACCCCAATTATCGTATGATTACATGGCAATTAGGACAAGTTGATGCAAATAAAAGCGGGACACTGTCATATAAAACTACAGTCAAATCTCCAATTGATAGCCAGACACAGATTGCCAATAATGCGTTTATATCCAGCCGACAAATGGAGACACAGTCCATCATTGCCCCAACCCTTGTGGCTGTAAATCAACCAGCATTTAATTACTCAAGCATTGAGGTATCTCCAAGGGATGGGACAGGTCCATACAATATTATTTCATACACCATCACCTGTGTCAATAGTGGGGATATGAATGCCACTGATGTCAGAGTGATTGATAGCTTGAGTCAATATCTTTCTATTGGCTCTCTCACCAGTCAGAGTGAGGTGATTGGTGGTAATGCCATAGTAGATTTACATGGCAATGGGAACCAATTTGATTCAGGCATGGTTGATGGGAATATTACCATTAGGACAAACAATGGGGCATGGACATCCAAAGAGATAAACCTTACCAATTATCCAAATGTGTTAACCCTGATTCGGGAAATAAACATTAGCCCGGCTAAGGTGAAATTAGTGTATGATGCTGCGGTGGATAGGTTTGTATTGTCATGTCAAAATAATGGCTATTTAGTAGAGCTTAAAGAGACCGGGCTATTACCATTTTTCCGTGAGATAAAGATTCCAACTGGTGTATATTGTGATTCATTGGCAAGATATGATAGCCTTACTCGGGATTTGAGCTGGAATATTGGTGATATACCGACTGGCTCAAGCACAACCCTGAGATTTAAGGCACAGCTTTTGCCCGACATAGGTACGGTGACTAATAGTGCTATTATTTACTGGGGAACAGATTCAAGTCAAAGGGTGGGACCTGTGTATACCAATGTAGATACTACCGCGCCAATTATCGGGCAGATACCTATTGAGGGGACAACAGATAATATGGATGAGGATGCAGACACAGATGGGGCATATAAAATCTTCTGGAAACCATGGCAGGATCCCCAGTCCGGGGTAGATATGTATTGCCTTCAAGAGTCAATAGATATGAAAAATTGGGGGACGGTGTCTGCTAATATTATTGGGACTCAATTGAATTATCCTATTTCAGGTAAGACTAAGGGCAATACCTATTACTATCGGCTCAAGGCAAGGAATCATGCCGGCATCTGGAGTGCTTTCACCCCATCCTCTGATGGTATAAAGGTTGTAGATTCATTTGAAGTGGTAAGGACTGGGACAATATCAACCGTAACAAAAGACAAGTGCAGGGTGAGCATTCCAAATGATGCTTTTGCCGGTACCATAACCTTCATCATCCGTAAAGTTACCAATCCATATGCCATTTATTCCGCCCCAAGCATGAATTCAGCTATATTTGATGAATCAATTGTTGAGTTAACAGCATTGCCAGAGGCTTATTATGGCTTAACTACCCAGCCGATAAAGCCTATTATTCTGACACTCCCTTACCCTGACCCGGATCCATTTAATGAGGCAGAGGATTATAATTATCGAATATTCAAGCTAAGCCCCTCTGGCAGATGGGAAATAGTTGCCGGTAAACAAGAGGTATCAGCTGGTAATGATACCATTACTGTGAGTGTGCCGTCACTTTCATTCTATGCCGTGGGCAGGGTGAGTGATAGTGTTGATGATATTGTGGTGAAACCAAATCCGGTGAGGGGGATTTCTGATGTAAAATTTGAGAATGCCAGCGGGGATATTTGGATATACAATACGGCTGGTGAACTTGTGCATACTCAGCATGTGGTTGGAGGATCTCCTATATGGAATACCAGAAATGATGCTGGTGATATGGTAGCAAGTGGGATTTATGTGTTTGTGATTGAAAATGAACAAGGGAAGCGAAAAACAGGTGTGATTGGGATTATAAGGTAGTGTTGTGTCAACTCTCAAATAT
Source organism: Candidatus Desantisbacteria bacterium CG2_30_40_21 (assembly GCA_001873945.1). GTDB lineage: Bacteria > UBA9089 > CG2-30-40-21 > CG2-30-40-21 > CG2-30-40-21 > CG2-30-40-21. Next base: position 9,580 of record MNYI01000115.1, on the reverse strand, counting down.
CGGATAAGGTTGCTATAGTCGGTAGGTCAGGCATTCTTGCCTGACTCATTTGTCCACTTGAGATAAACGACAGACAAGAATGTCTGTCCTACCGACATCCGTCATTTTAAGGTTGACACGACAGTAGGGACTAAGTGCTATCTATAATTAAAATCCAAGAAATGGGGGTATGACAAATGGAGTTTAGTAATACTTTATTAGAACAGGCGTTGTGCTTAAAGCCACAAGAAAGGTTTTCTCTGGTTGACAGTCTCTTATTAAGTCTTGATGAACCCGATAAAGAAATTGATGAGATTTGGGCTATTGAGTCTGAAAAACGGCTTATTGCCTATAGAAGTGGTAAATTAAAAGGTATTCCGTTTGAAGATGTTTTTGGTGAAAAGATATGAGCGTAATTTTTAATGAACTTGCAAGATATGAACTTGAAAATGCTATTGAATTTTATGGATTGGTGTACTCGGGATTAGGTCAGAGGTTTAAGGAAGAGATAAAGAAATCAGTCAAAAGGATTGTTGAACATCCTACTGCTTGGTCACTGGAGAGAGGAGAGGTAAGAAAATACTTGGTACATAGGTTTCCTTATAAGATTCTGTATTCAATTGAAAAGGAGTATATTTACATTATTGCAGTAGGGCATCAGCATCAGAAACCGAATTATTGGGTTGATCGGATGTAACTACCTTGAAGATTAAATTTACCATAACACCTGAATAATTACGATGGATATTGTATGGAAGGGAGGAGAGAAAAATTATGAAAACTGGGAGCATTCTATTAATTATTATCTGTCTGTGGATAACCACCAAAACAGGATATGCCGAAATAAGCCCTGGCAGGGATGGTGTTGCCTTCTTAAAGGTTGGCGTTGGTGCCCGGGCAATTGGCATGGGTGAAGGGTTCTCAGCCATAGCTGATGATACCTCTGCTATCCACTACAATCCAGCCGGACTTACCTCTGTTCAATGTCCATTAATATCTACCTCATATAATAAATGGATTGACGGACTTTTGTATGGTGCTGTAACCTATATTAACCCATGTTTCAAGCAATCAGCTATCGGGATAAGTGTGGTTTATCTGGGGACAGACGGCATCCCAAGGTATACAGAAGGTGAAAAAAATTCCCCCCAATCAGGGGAATACAAAGCATATGACATGAGCCTTAACCTTGCTTATGCCTTTCGCTTTAGCCACGGCATCTCCTTGGGGATAAATGTTAAGGGGATTCAAGAAAAGATAGATAATGAGGAAACAAGTGGATTTGCGATTGATTTTGGGCAATTATATCATATGCCCATTGATGGTCTATCCTTGAGTTCAGTTATTCAAAATATGGGACCAAGCATGGAAACAGGGCATAAATTCCCAACTTGTTACAAGTTGGGAATTGCCTATCAATTTTCAGACTATCCGCTTTTAATAGGTTGTGATTGGACAAAGCCCTCGGATAATAAATTAAAGATAAATGCTGGATTTGAATATAAGATGATGGATACCATTGCCATAAGGGGCGGATTTGATTCCCAGATATTTGAAGACCTGAATAGTGGGATAAACCTTGGCTTTGGATTCCCTTTTGGACCATATTCAATAGACTATGCCTTTGTGCCTACCAGGAGAATGGGGAATACGCATCGGTTGTCAATTGGGATGCGGTTGGGGAAGGAAGAGGCAAGGTAGGAGACTGATAGGGACATAGGATGGTAATGAATTTAATCTTGAGGTAATGCCCAGTTTTCTCTTGACAGACATACCAGAATAATGTAAAATATTGGCATGTTAATGCTCAAAGGATGTGCTTAAAAATATGGTCAAGGTAACCCGTCTTAATAACTCAGAGTTTTATATTAATCCACATCAAATCGAGTCTATTCAGGCAACACCTGATACGATTATTGCCTTGATTAATGGTCAAAAGTATATAGTTAAGGAAACGGTCGACGAATTGCTTGGCTTGATTATTAAATATCGGCGCACGGTTGCTCCAACCTGTTTGCCACCAGGGAATGATGTGGATTGATAAGAGTAGCACAGGCATTCTTGCCTGTGTTTTTGTATACAAGATAAGGAGGATGAAATAATATGGCTAAGAAAGTTGAAGAGGAAAAGGTTGAAGGAGAGGAACAAGCTGAGGGTGAGGAAAAACCGAAAAAAGAAAAAAAAGACATGGGGGGGCTAATCAAAGTCTTGGGCATGGTTGCTCTGGTTCTTGTTTTAATAGTTGTTGTTATTATTGTTTCCTCAAATGTGGCTAAAAAGTCTATTGCACCACCAGATGAGGAATTTGAGCCGGAAAAGGTAGAGGCAGAAGAAGGGACAAAGCATGAAGCAGAAAAACCACATCATGATAATTATATAGGAGACTTTACCGCAAAATTGGCTGATATAGAAGAGCCGCATTATGTCAAGATTACAGACCTGACGCTGAAATATGACCCCATAAAATATAAGCTGTTAGCCGCAGAGCTGGGGGAAAGGGATAGTGAGATTAAGGATGCTATTAACACTATTCTTATCAGCAAAACCTCAGAGGTAAATAGTGTTAAGGGTAAAGAGGAATTAAAGGAAGAGATTAAGGAAAAGATAAATGCAATGTTGATTGAGGGACAAATACCAGAGGTGCTGTTTCAGATAATTGTGCAGTAGGGGACAGAGCTACAGAGGGAAAGGCACAGAGAGGCAAAGGCACAAAGTAGGAAGAGGATAGGAGAAAAGAGACAGAGAGACAGAGAGGCGAAGAGACAGAGAGGCAGAGAGAGAGGGATACAGAAATATAAAGTTTATTTCTGCCATATCTTTTCCTTAGCTTTGTGCCTTTCCTCCCTTCTCTTCAGCTCTGCTTGGAGGAAAATTATGAGTGAGGCTAAGAAAGGCGAAGTTAAGCCATTTAGTTTTAAGGGTTCAGGACAGGTGACAAAGACTCAGATTCAGGGTATTCAGGGTGTATATGAAGCCTATGCAGGCAAGCTTTCTTCTTCGCTTTCAACAAATTATAGGGTAAATATCGCAGCTCAGGTGCTTTCGGTAAATCAGAGTACTTTTGGTGATTTCAAAGAGACATTGCAATCACCATCTATCATAGGCATTGTTGATATGTCTCCAATGAGGGGGGAGGCACTTCTTGAGGTCTCACCTAATCTGGTTTTTAATTTTATTGATCGCATGCTTGGTGGCAGGGGTGAACTTGTTTCTCTTACCAGACCGTTGACTGATATTGAAATGAAATTGGTTGAGGAAATGTTGCAGGGCTTTACCAATGACCTCAAGAATGCACTTAAGGGTATTGTTACCACAAATGCACGATTAGCCAATATGCTTACAAATCCACGATTTATTCAAGGTACCTCTAATTCGGATATATGTATTTCAGGCTCTATTGAGATTAAGGTTGGAGAGATAACCGGAATAATTAATTTTTGTGCACCGTCTACGATTATAGATGCTATTATGGAGGGGTTATCAGGTGAAAAGGCAGCAGCATCTGGCAGGAGAAAAAGTATTCAAAATCTTGTTACCTCGCCTGAGGATCTGGTTAAAACAAAGGAACTGCTAAGAGATGTGGAATTCCCGTTTGTAGTTTCGTTGGGTCAGATAGATAGTAAAGCCAAGGAGGTAATGAACCTTCAGGTTGGTGATGTTATCAGGCTCAATACAAGGGTTACGGATTATTTAATAGCCACTGTTGGTGATATTCCTAAGTATAAATGTAAACCTGGACTGGCTGGAAGTAGTCTGGCTGTAGAGATTGTAAAGGTGCTAAAAAAACAGCCGCCTGCAGATGATGTATGGATGTAGGGGGGAACCCTTGCGGTTGCCCTGGGTAGGTGAAAGACCTATCCCTATCACCCAAAGGAGGGGATGAAAATTGAATTCTTGCGTTGTGCCTTTGCATTCTCAAATAAAACGAATTGCAATCCTTCTATTTCTCATTGCTTTCCAGTGTACTCAGGCAAATGCCTACTCCCCTACCTTTAACGCACCGAAAAAGTTAAAATCAAATGTTCTGGATTGTGGTGCATCGATTGCCTTGACCATAGGTGATCTGGATGGAGATGGCAATCGAGATATGGTGGTTGGGGATGAGAATGGGTTTGTCTGGTTTTACAAGAACACTGGTCAAGATAACTCACCCATATTTACCACTGGGGTAAAGCTTACCTCTTCGACCTCTGACCTTCAGGTTGGCAGATATGCTACGCCACAACTTGTTAATTGGGATACAGATAATCTGTGGGATCTTGTGATTGGAGATGAGTTGGGGAATGTCTGGTTATATAAAAATAAAGGTAACCTACAGTTTGATAGTGGCACTTTACTTACAGATAATAGTGGCGAGATAGATGCTGGTGCATATTCAACCCCATATCTTGTTGATTATAATGGCGATGGGAAGTTGGATTTAATTGTTGGCAATAATGAGGGCTACATCTGGTACTATCCCAAGCAATATGATAAACAATCTACTGTCTTTGGCACAGGAACAAGGCTTCGGGCAATGAAGACAGGAACAATGACGGAGATGACTGTTAACAGTCGGGCAGCACCTATATTCTCTGATTGGAATGAGGATGGGTTGAAGGATATGATTGTTGGGGATATTGATGGTTATCTCAACTACTTTCGTAACACTGGCACAAAGCTAAGCCCTGCCTTTGGTACTGCCTCTGTCAAAATTAAAGCAAATAATCTTGATATGGATGTTGGCTGGGAGGCAAAGCCAGTAATAATTGACTGGGATATGGATGGGAAAAAGGATGTACTTATAGGGGATAAAACCGGGCAGATAACCTTATTTCGGAATACAGGCTTATTAAATAGCAACCCGCAGTTTTCTTCTGGGAGCAAGATTCAGGGACAGGGAGAAGAGGCTGTAGACTATTTGGATGTGGGTGGATTTTCGTCACCAGTTGTGGTTGATTGGAATGGGGATGACCGCAAGGATCTGGTTGTTGGGGATGAATTGGGTAATATCTCTGTTTATTTGAATCTTGCTACAAACAAGTTTCCCATATTTGGTGCCGGGTTCAATATTCAAACCAGCGGCACAACAACTACCGGCAATCTGGATATTGGTTGCAACTCTATGCCTGATATCGTTGATTGGAATGAGGACGGAAGAAAGGACATGGTCATTGGGGATGGGTATGGCAAGATATGGATTTATCCAAATATTGGCACAGATAGAGATCCTGTGTTTGGAACAGGGACGATATTACAAAAAACTGTCATCAAGGATGTTTATGATTCCAAGCTAAAAAAAATGGTGGGTACGGCTACCTATGAGGATATTGATGTAGGGGATAATGCCTCTGTAGCTGTCTTTGATTGGAATAATGATCATGCTATGGATATAGTTGTGGGTAATAAAAACGGTGACATTGGGGTGTTTCTTAACACTGGTTCAAACAAACAGCCTATGTTTGGGACATATACCCCTTTACTTTCTGCTGGAACAAATATTAATGTCAGGCGATATGCTGTGCCATTTGTCTGCGATTGGAATAATGATGGCCGTAAGGATTTGTTGGTTGGCTCAGGGGATGGGGTTGTTTACCTCTACTTGAATCAGGGCACAGACGCTGCCCCGGTGTTCCCTCTTGCCTATTCCCTTTTTAGCATTGATAGAAATATCATAGATGTAGGTGAGAATTCAACACCAACCTTGATGGACTGGAACGATGATGGGTATCAGGACCTGCTTATTGGCAACAAGGCTGGTGAGGTTTTTCTTTGTTTGGGTAATATCACCAACTCTCTGCCAAGTATAGAGATACAAACACCAGTAGGAACGCAGAGTCAGAGCGTTTCCGTTTTTTATATATTACGAGATAAGGATTCTGACAGTATTAATATCAGTCCAGAGTATTCGACAAATGGTGGTCAAAACTGGAAACAGGCTACGCCATCAGGTGGTGATGGACAAGCAAGCCTGTTTTCAACACCGGGTGGGGTGGAACATGTCTTTGTCTGGGATGCTCTGGCTGATCTTGGGAAAGCTACATCATCCTATCAAGTTATCTTCCGAATTACCCCAAGGGATACAGATGATGGATTGCCAGCAAAAACATCTGATTTTATAGTGGATACTATTACCGTGCCAAAAAAGAGCTTGATAACCATTGGCGGGGCAGTTCTTGATGTAGGGGAGAATGCCAAACCATTTGTGGTGGATTGGGATAATGATAGCAGGAAAGATCTTCTCGTAGGCAATAGACTCGGTGAGATATATTTCCTGAAAAATGTTGGCATTGACAATAATCCGCTATTTACAATAGCTACCAGGATTAGCAGTGGGGCAAGTAACCTTGATGTAGGATATTATGCCTCACCTGTAGCTGTATTTGATTGGGATAATGATGGTAAAAAGGATCTTATTGTGGGTGATGAGTATGGGAATGTTAATTATTTTAGAAATACAGGCGTTGACGACTCCCCATCATTTAATTATGGGGTACAGGTTGGAAATGGGACACGAAGCATAGTGAATGTGGGTGGACATTCTACCCCCTTTGTTTATGATTGGAACAACGATGGCAAAAAGGATCTGGTTGTAGGCAAATTTGATGGCAGTATAGATGTTTTTATAAATATTGGCACAGACAATAACCCTGCCTTTGGCTCGGCAACCTCAATAATTATTGGTACTGGAACAAATTTGAATATGGGGAACAACTCAACGGTTTTTATGATTGACTGGAATGGTGATAATAAGAAGGATATTATTATCGGTAACAAGGATGGTAAGGTATTTCAAATGTTAAATTATGGCACAGATAATCTCCCCTTGTTTTATAGACCCACACCCATTACCATAGATGGTGAGGTTATCGATGTGGGTAACTATTCTGCCCCTGTGGTTTGTGATTGGAATAATGATGGTGTAAAGGATATGCTTGTAGGGAATGAAGATGGGCAGGTTACACTTTATCTTCTCTCAGCAGGAAGGGTTAATACATTACCCAGAGTAGAGATAAACACTCCAAGCGGTGAAGCATTTGGAAGTGTGACCATTGCCTATTATTTAAGGGATGACCAGTGGGATATTTGTAGCCTTAAGGCAAAATATTCTACTGATGGATTAGTGTGGAAGGATGCCTCTGTTATTGGTGAAACTGGATTGACCTCATCGCCAAATGGTGAGAGCCATGAAATTATCTGGCTCTCAGGAAAGGACATGCCGTCTACTTCTACACAGGTGTGGCTTAGCATTACCCCCAGTGATGGTAAGGGTGATGGCAGTTCATCGCAGGTGAGCTTTATGCTGAATAATGTCAATACCTATCCGGAGATAACTGAGATTACTATTGTTGGTACTGCCTCTGGCTGTGTGGGAATAACCTTTAAGGTGAGGGACATTGATAATAATAGTGTGAATGTTGGTGTCGAGTATTCTATTGGCAATGTATGGAAAAAAGCAAGCGTAATGGGAACAACAAGCGGGCTTTTGTCTGGAGTTACAGCCACGATTACCTGGTTATCAACAGTTGACGAACCCCTTAAATCGGGTAATTATCGGATACGGTTGACGCCATCAGATTATCAAGGAAAGGGGACACCTACGATTTCCAGGGAATTTAGCCTCGATCAACTTAATTACTCAAGTAAGATTATTGCCAAAGGCACAACCCCGACCCTGACATTTTCCCCAACAAAACTGGCTATTGCGAAACCATTTGATGAGGATGTATTAGCCATGTCAGAGATATTGAATACAGGGCTGCCGCAGATGGAGACATACCCGGAGCTGGATAATACGACGCGAAGGATAACCATAAATGGATTAACAAGCAGCAAACCTATTCACTCATTTCAGGCAACACTTACTATTCCCTATGGGACTATGACCAACTATGAGACCGAGCAATCCCTCCAGATGTATGAGCTGCAGGATGGCAGATGGGTCAGAATTGGAGGCAGTGTAGACATTAATGCCAATGAGGTCTCACAGCTTATAACCCATTCAGGTATATACCGCATTGGTTTGAGTATTCCTGCCACTAAAAGCCTGAAGGAATCAGTCTGGATAGCACCAAACCCGTTCAAGCCAAACGATGGCAAACCAGAAACTGGAACAGATAAGGTGGTGTTTGGAAATCTGAAAGAAGGGGCAAGGGTCAAGATATATACAATTTCAGGGGAGCTGGTTAAGGACTCAGGTACCATCCCTGATGGCAGCGGCAAATGGGACTGGTATGTGAAGAATGAGGATGGAGAGGTTGTAGGGAGTGGGATATATATTTATGCTATTTCCTGTGGAGATGAGGCAGCGGTGATTGAGAAACTGGCGGTGATAAGGTAAAACAGGCATTCTTGCCTGTTTATGAATAGCTTCATGCCTGTCATAGACAGGCATAGACAGGCAAGAATGCCTGTCCTACTGGAAGGTAAACAATGCGTTTAATAATTGCAATGATAATAATAAATATGGCGTTGCTATTTGTTTCACCGCAGGTTGAAGCAAAGGGCAGGTACACAGCTACTACCTCCGGGGCATTCCTCAAGATAGACATTGGGGCAAGGACAGTGGCGATGGGTGGTGCAGGTGGAGCATTGATTGGTGACCCTATTTGTGTTTATTATAATCCAGCAGGATTGGCTGGACTTGGTACATTTTCCTTGTCTTCATCTCATCTTGAGTGGTTTCAGGATATAAAATGTGAACATCTGGGACTGGCAAAGCGATTGAAGGTTGGGTTTGAGGAAGAGGCACGGGATCTGGGGGTAGGTGCATTTAATCTTAACTTCCTGCATATGAATAAGATACAGGGAACGCATTTGCTTGGAGAAAGTAATTGGGAAAAAGCTGACGAATGGACAGCATCAGGATATAATGCAATCCTTACTTATGCCTGCTATTTTAGTCGTGATGCCTTGTTTGGTATTAATTTTAAGGTAATTCAGGAGAGAATTGAGAAAGAGGCTGCAACAGCCGTGGCTTTTGATCTGGGCGTGCTTTATCGAACAAGAATAAAAAATCTTGTAGCCGGGGTAAGTTTGCAAAACATGGGAAACGAGATGAAATTTATGGAAGAAAAAGCATCATTGCCCTTAAACCTGAAGGGCAGTATGGGCTATGCCATGCTTAATAATGAATTTCGTTTACTGATAGATATTAACCAGCCCATTGACAATGAGTTACATGTTCGGGCAGGGGCAGAATACTGGATTATTCCATGCCTTAGCCTTCGTGCTGGATACAATAGCAGCGTGGATACAGTTGACAGGGGTGCTGCGTCCTCTGGTTTTGGTGGCGGTTTGGGTCTTAAATTAAAACGACAGGGAGAGGAAAAGACAACTATCTATAAGTTTGATTATGCCTTTGTCCCCTACGGAGAGGTTGGAGATAGCCATCGGGTATCTGTGGCGGTGGAGTTTTAAGGGAGGCATACTATGTCCCATCAGGTTGTTCCGCAGCAATTCTAATTATGACATTTTTACCGCATAAACACATAACAACTCACCACGGAGACACGGAGACACAGAGGAAAATCGAAGGACAGAGAAACCGGGGACAGCGCCCGTTTTTTACTGTTTTCGAGGTCTTCCTATAGCTTTTGGCTTTAATACTCGACCTAACAAT
>MNYI01000077.1 GCA_001873945.1 Candidatus Desantisbacteria bacterium CG2_30_40_21 | reverse complement strand
GATGTAATTTGCTGACATGCAGCAGTAAGCAAGTCTCGGCTTGGCTTAGCCGCTAAGTAACTAACAATTGAAGTTTCTATATATACACTAAATTTTTTCATGTATTCAACTTACTCCGTGACGGTTGAACATAAAATATCGTTTATTTCAAACACCTAACCATAAAAATAACTGGTAGGCTACTGCCCATCCAGTTCATTTTTCTTGTTAGGCTTTCTTTCGCTATCTTTTTTCTTTTTTCATCTTTAATAGTTAATTTTGTTTTCGAAGTTTGGCCCTAATAACACTCAAAAGTTTAGTATTGTATCCTCGGAATTTCTGCTCGCTTTTTTGGCAGCAGTGGAATTAAACAGCGTAAAGCCTTATTTACGGCCTCTGAGTCGGGAAAATACTCTCGTATTTTTGGTTCAAGCATCACAGCCCCGTCTTCAAGTTTAAAGTGCTGTACGAGAACCGTTCCATTGGTCTTGTGAATCTTCACTGTATGCCCTGCACGATAAGTTTTGTAATATTTGCCTCGAACACCACCAGTCATGTTTGTGAAATCATATTCAGGGCGTATCTCGTCATTATTCATATTCATTTGCTTAGATATTTCCTTCTTCATATGCCCTCCTTTCCTTTGTGGTTGCCTTACGGCAATTGATAATTCGGGTATTTCTTCCCCGCTCTGTATGAACAACAACCAAAACTTCTCCTTTTGAAGAAATGCCAATGTTGAGGTAGCATTGTTCGCTATCGGAATGTTCTGGGTCAGAAAATGTCATTAAGAACGGATCACCAAAAACTGTTTTTGCTTCTTCAAAACTAACTTTATGCTTTCTGAAATTTTCTTTGGCTTTTTCTTCATCCCATTCAAAAACTAGTTTCATTCGGCAACTCCGTCCATTTATCTACCGAGTCTAACGACTGAATTCAGCCGCCGCTGTTAAATGATCGGCTGGAATGGATAGTTAGTCGGCAGTAAAACCTATGAATCAAGGGCTCCAATAAGCATATACTTTTTTCAACTCATCTACCCAGCATTTCAAGATGTCAGAAGTGTCACGCCCCAGTTCATTAGCAAGTTCAAAGAAACCTGGTCCTGGTTGCATATCGCCAGATTTGTGAACTACTATTACTGTCAGCATTCCCCGACACGCAGCATCTTCTGCGGAAGAAAGTTCTCCTAACATAGCAGCTAAGGCATAAGATTCTGGATTAATTAGTATTGTGTGCACTTGCGCAACCAGTTCAGAATATGGAATCATTTCACAGACTTTGGCTCTCTGTATGAGAATCTGACGCATTTCTTCCTTTGCTTTATCCCAATCAGCAAGTAAATAGCCATACTTGGTAGTCATGAGTTATTCTCCTTTGAACAAAGCTACTACCTAACGATAAAAATCGCCTACAGCAGGGAGAATTACCATAAAATCTTTTCAAAACACACCCAAGTCCCCGCTGTGCATTATTTGGTTAGGCTTAATTAGTATCTTATGCCTGAGTAATATCTTGCTCCCGAGTACTATCTTACGCTTCGATTCAAACTCTGATACTGCTTTCGGTTACAATCTTAAGCCCTGAGTACAATCTTACGCTGGTAAGTCTAACAAGTGATTATACAGTTTTTCTATACTTTACTAAAAGTTACCACAGTTAAATCAAAATGTCAAGAAAAAATCGACAAAAACCAATAATTTTTATATGATTCTAACTGGATATTATTACTTTGGACATGATATACAGAAAAAGAGGATAAGTACATATGATTAATATCTCAACAGAGCTATTGACCCTATATATATGGAATCCATTAATTAAGTTGACATAAATGGCGTTCTAAATAAAGAATTCAGAATACAGGAATCAGGAGTCAGAATCCAGACTACCGACTCCTAACTCCTGTATTCTAACACCTTGAATCCTTGATTCCTTTTCTTGATTTGTAAAATTAATTATTGGATTCCATATATACTCAATGTTGGCATAATCTGTGATTTTGTATCTTCTCAAAACTTAAGGGCAATCTATGTTGTAGGTTGTAAACTATTGTCGTGTCAATCAAGAAATGTCATTCTGAAATTCGTTAAGGAATTTTAAGATTTCTCAAGTCCCAAGGACTCCTTTGAAATAACAAAGTATCGTTGACATGACATTATAAGCTATGCCTACAACATGCAACCTGCGACATATTAGGTCAGTGGACAAAATCACTATTTATGACAAACCTGAGTATAGCTCAATGATTACTTTTTTGTTTACGATCAAATCAGGTAACTACTCAGCAAGGGGAATTTACCACGGAGACACGGAGAGTACGGAGAAATACAGAAGATTTCCGATGTTTTTATGGTGACAATCTATACTTTAAGGGGGCATTTTCTACTTAAGAGAAGTGGGAAATGAAAAATAAGGGTATTTCTCATCAATTCTTCGTGTTTCTCTGTGTTCTCTGTGTCTCCGTGGTGAGTAGTTATCAAATCCGATTAAAATCTCCAACGACACTACATCAACTGAATGGTGTTGCAATTGCTACTGGCTAACACGAAGCGTGGATTATCCTTCCTTATGCTCCATTATCTTCAACATCTCTCGTAATTCTTTTTTTAACCCAATAACATTGGCGACAGCTATCTCTTCTGATGCTTTTTTCTGTTTCTTAAGAAATCTTTTTGCCCCAGCAAGAGTATACCCCTGAACATATAACAAATCCTTTATTTTCAGGATCAATTCTACATCCTTTTTACGGTATCTTCTTTGTCCACCAGTTGTTTTATCTGGTTTTAAGGTATTAAATTCTGATTCCCAATATCTTAAAACATAAGACTTTATGCCTGTTAATTTACCTGTTTCACTAATAGTAAAAAATAGCTTATCAGGAATAACTACTTGTGGCATAATTATCACTCCTTCAAATTTACACTGGGGGGTAGCACGGGCTTTTCAGCCCGTGCAATTAAATCATGGGCAAGATGCCCATGCCACTTTTAATTAACCGCAGCCTTTAATTCTGCTCCTGGCTTAAAAACCGGAATATTTTTTGCAGCAATATCTATTACATCGCCTGTCCGAGGATTTCTTCCGCTTCTGGCCTCTCTGCTTTTGACAGAAAAACTACCAAATCCAATAAGTTGTACCTTATCACCCTGTTGCAGTGCATCAGCAATGCCATCCAGAACAGCATTAACTGCCTCTCCTGCCTGTTTCTTTGTCAATCCTAATTCAGCCACCTTATTTACCAAATCAACCTTTGTCATTTCAACCGTCACCTCCTTATTGTTTTTAAGTAGAGACAAGCCTCTACATTTTTTACCATTCAGACTTTAACTCACGAGTCATTAAATCTTCTACTGCTTCCCGAGGTTTTTTATCTTCAAAAAGTACACCATGGATAGCAGTGGTAATTGGGAGATCAATCCCCAGCCTTTTAGATAAGATAAAGGCTGCCTTTGTTGTATTTACCCCTTCAGCAACCATAGTCATTGTTGCTAATGCCTCATTAAAGGACATGCCTTTACCTATTAATTCGCCTAAGCTTCGATTGCGACTATGTTTACTGGTGCAGGTCACCACCAGATCCCCAATACCTGAGAGCCCAAAAAAAGTTTCTAATTTACCCCCCATGGCTACCCCAAGTCTGGAGATTTCCGTAAGACCACGGGTAATAAGTGCGGCATTAGTATTGTCTCCAAAACCAAGACCACACAAAATGCCAGATGCCAAGGCAATAACATTTTTAAGAGATCCACCTAATTCTACCCCCTTAATGTCAAGATTTGTATATACCCTGAAATAGGGTGTGCTGAATAATTCCTGAATAAATTTTGCTGTTTTTTCTTGTCTGGCAGCTGCTACCACTGTTGTAGGAACCTGCCGACTTACCTCTTCAGCATGAGAAGGACCTGACAATACCCCAATATCTTCAATCATCTCTGTGGGAAGTTCTGATTCAATTATTTGTGAAACAGTACTCATGGTATCTTGTTCAAGCCCTTTGGCAGCTGAAACAATAACCATACCTTTTTTTACTAAAGATGAACATCTTTGCATAACAGATCTTACGCAGTGAGATGGGACAACAACAACGATACATTCTGTCCCCTGCAGGCATTCTTCCAAGCTATTTGTAATAATAACCTTTTCTGGGATTAAAACACCTGATAGAAATTTAATATTCTCTCGTCGGTCATTGAGCATATCGACATGCTCTTTATAATGTTCCCATAAAGAAACGACATATCCCTTTTTTGCCAACAATATAGCTATCGTTGTTCCCCATGAGCCTGCACCTAATACTGTTATCTTCATAATACAGATATAATATCATATCACGACAAACAATGTCAAGCATTTTTTTAGGCTTTATGAAGGAATTTCTCTATTATTCCTTGATAATTGGTTCTATCTCCTTTTGGGATTAAATTTATCTGCCGTTGATTGCCTTTGTTCCATTGAATCTCTATCCTGAGGTGCATAGGAGGGAGTATCTCTTCCATCCTTTCTGCCCATTCTATAATACATATGCCATTTCCAAATAGATATTCATCTATATCGAAAAGACCTGATTGACTGATATTATCAAGTCGATAGAGATCGAAATGGTACAATGGCAGCCGTCCATAGATATATTCCTTGACAATCAAGAAGGTAGGACTGGTAATATCCTCCTTTATTTCAAGACCACGGGCTATTCCTTTGGTTAGAACAGTCTTTCCTGCCCCAAGCCCACCAATTAAGGCAATAATACATCCCTCATGAAGTACCCGACCGAGTCTCTCTCCTATACTCATTGTTTGTTCAGGGTTGTGGGTGGTTAGGGTTAACATTTAATCATCATGGCATTTCTTTCCCCTTCAGGCAGGCAGAGAGCTTTGAGGTTAAGGACAATATCCTTTCTGCTGCTGCCTCTGATAATGCCCCTGTACCACAACTTGGGGTGATGATTACATTTTCAATTAATGCCTCTTTTGGAATAAAATCATGGCACAGCGATGAAATTCCATTATAAAATCGTTGAAGTAATGTTTCTATTGATTCCTTGATAATATCTTCAACAGTAGGAACTATTCCCCATGCAAGTATTCCTCCACCTGAGAGAAAAAGTTTAAGGTCTGTTGGATACAGGGATAAGGTATCAGCAAAGTTATAGGCATCAAAGCTTAGAATATCTACCTCTGTTTCCAGCAATACAGACCAATCTGTATTTCCACAACAATGAATACCCACCAGACCCCCTAACTCTTGAATGTTGACAATAATCTCATTTAATGCCTGAATAACCATTTTTTTGTTTAATGGCACATGAACAGAACCAAAGGCAGAAAGATATGGTTCATCTAAAAATATGATTCCTTTTAGCCCAAGCTCCCTGAATTTAGTTAGCTGCCAGCATGCCTTCATGGTTAATCCCTTGATAATGGCATCAAAGAGTATCTCGTTATAGATAACAGGTTTACCAGTTTCATCCTGAACCGTTAAGCCAAAGCTGATAGGACCCGTTATTTGTCCCTTGAGAAACCTTATGCTTGGGGGTATCTCCTTTTTCAGAATTTCCATCATGGTATGAAATCCTGCACTGTATTTTTTCGTTATCTCAAACAGAGAGATATTATTTGACAGATATTTTTCGTAGAAGCTCTCAAGCTCAGCATTCATATTCTTTGAGGTATCAAAAAATATTTTCTTATTTTCTATATCAAGATTTACACATGGAAGTCCCTCAGAGTATTGAACATACATGTTTTCTAAAAAGCCTGTTTTAGGTAATTGAGGCCAAACAGGTATCTCAGTCAGATTTTCTAATATCATCCGACAGGCTGCCTCTGGATCCTGATGTGGAAAACTTCCAATCGCAGTAGCTAAATAATTGTTGCGAAAATCCATGTTGCCTCCTTTTAGAACTTATTATTTACAATACAACGCAATAGCCTCAGGATAAACCTGATGTTCTATCCTTAACATTCTTTCGGACAGGGATTTCACGGTATCATTAGAAAGCACATCCACTACCCTTTGCAGGATAATTCTTCCGGTATCCATGCCCTCATCCACCACATGTACGGTTATACCGGTAACCTTTACCCCATATTCAAGTGCCTGTTGTTGAGCATGTAAGCCAGGGAATGACGGCAATAATGCCGGATGAATATTCAAGATACGATCTTTGTAAGCATTTACAAAATAAGGTGTTAAAATCCGCATAAAACCCGCTAAAATAACTAATTCCACCCCATTTGCCTTAAGCTGACTAACCATTTGCTGCTCATAATCCTGCCATGATAGAAAATCTTTTGGGTCAATGAATATGGTTTTAATCCCTGCCTTTTTTGCCCTTTCCAGAGCATAGGCATCTTTTTTGTTGCTTATAACTATCCTGATGGCTGCGTTCAGTTTACCACCATTGATAGCATCAATGATTGCCTGAAGATTTGATCCCCTTCCTGAGACTAACACACCTAATGATACGGTTACCATTTTGTTTTACCCCTTTCATAAGGATACAATAATCCCATGGATTTGTCAAGGGAAAAGTGCAAAAATTTGTGGAAGCCCAAAACATTGCATCACATCTTTTCTATCTCTTCCATCAACACATCAACAATTCTTTCTTGTGGCACCTTATAGAGGGGCATTCCCTTCTTAAACAGAAGACCTACGCCCTTACCGCAGGCTACTCCTATATCTGCCTCAGATGCCTCGCCAGGACCATTGACAACACAACCCATTACAGCTACACAAAGAGGTTTTTTTATAATTCTTAGCTTATCTTCAAGAGAATAGACAATCTTCTGAAGGTCAACCTCTGTTCTGCCACATGTAGGACAGGAGACAAGTTGAACCCCATGCCTTCGTAGATTCAGGGATTGAAGGATTTCATAGGCAGTATAGACCTCTTCCACTGGGTCTGCGGTAAGAGAAACCCTGACAGTATCCCCCAGCCCCATGGATAATAATATCCCTATGCCCACACCAGACCTGATACTTCCAGTCCGAATAGGTCCTGCCTCAGTGATACCAATATGGAATGGATATGTGACCATTCCTGACATTAGTTTATATGATTCAATGGTTAAAGGAATATTGGATGCCTTTAAGGAAACAATAATATCAGTAAAATCACATTCCTCTAAAAGGCGTATATGCTCCATGGCTGAATCCACGAGTGCTTGAGGTGTTATCTCATGGAATCTTTTTCGATCCACGGAACCACTATTGACCCCAATACGAATAGGAATGTTAAATTTTTTAGCCTCATAACATATAAGGCTGACCTTTTCTGTATCTTTAATATTTCCCGGGTTTAGTCTTAATTTATCCACACCCTGATGAATTGCCTCTATAGCTAATCGATAATCAAAATGAATATCAGCCACCAAAGGAATATTAATCTGGCTACGAATCTGTCCCAAACATTTAGCAGCGGATATATCAGGCACAGCAACCCTGACAATGGAACATCCGGCATCTTCTAATTGTTTAATCTGATAAACCGTGGCTGGAACATCCCGAGTATCAGTCTTAGTCATTGATTGAACAGATATGGGCTGGTTGCCACCTATGATAAGATTGCCTACCTTTACAGACATAGAATCTCTGCGGGGAATACACATTAATTTGTCCTCCCGTTATATACTCCAATGGGGCATAACAGACCCTTAAATTCAGCGACATCCACCATTCAATGCCAACCTGATTACCTCATCCATATTACTTATCAGCTTAAATCCCATACTTTTTTTCACATCAGCAGGAATATCATCAAGGTCATTTTCATTCTCCTGTGGCAGGAGTACAGTCTTTATACCACAACGGTGAGCGGCTAATATTTTTTCCTTTATCCCGCCCACAGGCAAGACTCTTCCTCTGAGGGTAATTTCACCGGTCATGGCAATATCAGGATTCACCGGTGTATTGGTCAGGGCAGATATCATGGAAATAGCCAGGGTTATACCAGCTGATGGTCCATCCTTAGGTGTTGCCCCTTCCGGCACATGGATATGAATATCTATCTTTTTGTAAAATTCTGGATCAATGGAAAGTTCAGCTGCCCGGGAGCGGATATAAGAAAGGGCTGCCTTTCCAGACTCTTTCATCACCTCACCCAGCGTGCCTGTCAGCAAAAGCTCACCCTTTCCAGGCATAGTAACTACCTCGGTAGTTAATACCTCACCCCCATTTTCTGTCCATGCCAGTCCGGTTGCAGTGCCAATGAGAAGATTTTTTTCTACATTCCTGTGCTTAAATTTTGGTGGACCAAGATAATTATGCAGAGATTCAATCGTTACCTCAACATTCCCTTTTTTATTCTCCACAACCATTTTAGCTGTCTTTCGACATACTCTGGCTATTTCCCTTTCCAGATTTCTTACCCCGGGTTCACGGGTATAGCCCCTGATAAGGGACAACAGGGATTCATCAGAGAACTTGATATGCTCTTCAGTTAACCCATGCTCTTTAACCTTTTTAGTCACCAGAAACCTCAATGCAATATGAAGTTTTTCTTTTTCTGTATAACCTGGAAATTCAATCATCTCCATCCTGTCCCGCAAGGCATGGGGGATATTGTTAATATTATTGGCTGTGGCAATAAACATCACTTCCGAGAGATCAAAGGATACCTCCATGTAATGATCAGAAAATGTTGTATTTTGTTCCGGGTCAAGCACCTCTAAAAGGGCAGCAGATGGGTCACCCCTGAAATCCACACTCATTTTATCTATTTCATCCATGAGGAACACAGGGTTTTTGTTTTCTGCCTTGCGCATGGATTGGATTATCCTGCCCGGCATGGCAGCCACATAGGTCATACGATGTCCCCTGATTTCAGCCTCATCCCGCACGCCACCAAGTGATAACCGTACAAACTTTCTATCCATAGCAGCAGCAATAGACCTTGCTACAGAGGTTTTGCCTGTTCCCGGCGGACCCACAAAGCAAAGGATAGTCCCTTTTAATTCAGGGTTTAATTTTCTTACCGCCAGATACTCAATAATCCTCTCTTTTACCTTTTTTAATCCATAATGATTCTCTTCAAGGATGTGTGATGCCCTTTTTAATTCAAGGTTGTCTTTGGTTGTTTTTGACCATGGAAGATGGATGAGCCAGTCAAGGTAATTTTTAACCACAGCGGTTTCAGCCATCATAGGAGGCATACCCTGAAGCCGTTTAATCTCCTTATTTGCCCTTATGCCGGCCTCTTTGGGAAGATTTGCATCCTTTATCTGTTTTTTGAGATCAATTATCTCATCATTAGATTCTTCATCCTTGCCAAGCTCTTTCTTAATAGCCCGCATTTTTTCATGAAGATAATATTGCTTTTGTTGCTTTTCTATTTGTTTGCGAATACGGGCATGCAGTTTCTTTTCCAGATGCAATATCTCTAATTCAGAATTAAGAAATACAGAGAGCTTTTCCAATCTATCAGCCACATCCATAATGGATAATAATTCCTGTTTGTTGTTTACCTTGATATTCAGATGGGCAGCAATAGTATCTGCTAATATGCATGGATCATCGATATTTTCAGTAATGGATATAATCTCCGGAGGGAGATAGTCTGAAAATTGTACATATTCCTGAAACTTATCCAATACATTTCGGCTAAGAGCCTCTATTCTTGGGGAGTTCCTTTTTTTCTCTGCTATTGGCTCTACCTCAACACAATAATAACTCTCTTTCTCTATATATTCTTTTATCCTCCCACGGATAAGCCCTTCAACAAGAACCTTCAAGCTGCCATCCGGCATCTTTAATAGTTGAAGTATCTCTGCACATGTTCCAATAGTACAGATATCCTCCTTTTTAGGCTCAGTAGCAATTGGTTTTTTTTGAGCACACAAGAATATCATGCGATTATCAAGCATAGCCATTTCTAATGCCTGAATAGAGCGTCTTCTGCCTACAAAGAGCGGAACTACCATCTGCGGAAAAACAACCATATCTCTTAATGGAAGCAACGGAATGGTTACTATAGTATTTTCAGTTGTCATAATTACCCTCAAATATGATTATATGTACGCAATCAGCATCAATTGATTGCATACCATAAGTATACTAAATAATCGTATTGAAGTCAAGAAGATTAATTGATTGTGGATAGAGGGAGACATTATAGAGGGGAAAAAAATAGGGTGAGAAATTGCAGGCTCAATGATATTTATTCCAATGTTTAGGTTTAGTTCTCTTCATCATCATGGACAAGAGAAACATCAAACCTCTAAATTATCATAAGCCTTGCTTCTTCCTCACCCTTTAAGTATAAGCAAATTATAAGCCGAGTTTTGTGAAAGGGAAAAACCCTCTTGATGGTCATCTATCTGGGATAAATATTACCATTTACCTCAAGCGACCTACCCGAAGGAAACAGCGAGCAACTACCTTGAGTAATCTCAAAATCCTTCCTATTTGGTCTTGCACCGGATGGGGTTTTCCAAGCCAGAGGATCGCCCCTCTGCTGGTAAGCTCTTACCTCACCATTTCAACCTTACCTGAGTACTCAAGATAACCAGACTAATCTCATAGCAACACACTAAACTTTCCACTGTAGGCATGAAACTCGCGAATTTCAGACATAACAACTTACTATACTCAAATTTTTTGAGCATAGTAACCATCGGCATCATTTCACCAGCCTTCATAACAGTTTACTCTACTCAAAGTCTCTCATGCCTCTAAAATCAGATTAGCCTGGCTACTTGAGCACCATCGGCGGTGTATTTTCTGTTGCACTTTCCTTGAGGTTGCCCTCACTGGGTGTTACCCAGCATCCTGCCCTGCGGTGCTCGGACTTTCCTCTGTTGTTTCCAACAGCGACCATCTAATTTGCTTATATTTAATATATACACTATTTTTTGCAGTTTGTCAAGGGAAAAGATCCACAACCTGTAATAATTATTATCCCAAGCTGTGGACCCTTCCCTTTTGCTATGATACGCCCAAAGAAGCGTATGTTTTTAGCATAAATAATTGTTGCGTAACTACTCAGGCTATACTTTGTGCCTCTGTGCCTTTGCCACTTTGTGCCTTTTCTCTTACGCTACCTTTTCCCTTCTTTCCATAATTGCATCACTAAGGTATAATTTCACATCAACTGCAGGTGGCACAATGCCCTCCCATCTTGCTAAATGACCAACAGTATTCACGAGAACAGTTGTTGGAATCTTTACTACCTCATTATAGGCACCTTCAACAAGCCCTTCAACTGTTTCCATGTCATAAAAACACAGACCCACCTGATCGCTGACCTCCCACCGTTTCAGATAAAAATCAAGCTGCTTCATGCTTGCCTTACACTCAGGACATTCCTTTGTACCAAATACCTTAAATTCCATAAGTCTTCCCCTCCCAGATTCTATATCTGTTAATTTAATATTTTCTTCACCAAAATCACACTTCCAATCCACTCCGATATCTATCATGCAACTCTGCTATCTTACCCTTATTCCAACCAGATATCTTGGAAAAATACCCTGTTACCCGAGTAATCCCTTCAACCTGTGTGCCTCCACAAAATGGACAACAATCCTTTAACCCTCTGGCAACCTTGTTACAAGTATTGCAACAGGTAAACTCCGGAGAAAATGCAATCTGAGCATTTTGTGTATTCTTGAACACCTTTTTCACAAGGTTTGCCACTGATTCAGCTGATGGTTGAGACTCACCCAGCCATACATGGGTTAATGCCCCTGCCTCAATCAGATTATGGAATATTCCTTCCTTTTTTATCCGATCAATAGGATTTATTATCTGCCCCAGATTTAATTGAGTAGAGTTTGTATAATAAATATTATCGTTTTCTATATTTCCTTTTACTACACCTATTGTCTGTTCTTGATAATGCTCTTTATCTAATTTGGCAAAACGATAGGCAGTAGATTCTGCAGGTGTTTGCTCTAAAACAAACCGCATCCCATACTCTGTTGAAAACCTCTTGCAGAGAAGATGAAGATGGGCTATTACCTTTAACCCAAATTTCAATGCCTCTTCAGACTCATGCAACTGAAACCCTGTGTGGAATTGAACCATTTCATTCAACCCTAACAAGCCTATTAAATAGGTTGCCCGATGCATTCTGAGATATGGTTCACCCTCTTTTTTCATGGTTAATAAAGAGAGACACCCTTCACTGCCAAGGCTAAGCAGGCTCTCAATAAAAGATCTTTTCTGTAGATGAGCTTTGACCGATAAAGCCAATAAATCATCTAATTGCTTGAGTAATTTACTCTCATCCCAATTGGCTACATAAGCTACCCTCGGAAGATTCAGGGTAATATTTTGAAGGGCAGTATATCGCATCTTCCATGGATATTTTGCATCATCAATATCTGATGCCTCAAGCTTAAAACTTAGACGACAACATTCTGAAATCTTTGCTGTCTCACCTCGATCAAAAACAAAATATGGATTCCCCATAGAGCTGGCTACGCTACAGACATGAAGCAGAAAATCCTCGTGACCTGGGGTCTTAAAGAATTTTTCTGTAATATGAACCAATGGCTTTGGAAAGAAAAATGGCCGTCCACTCCCATCCCCTTCCTTATAAACATCAAACAATGCCCAAACAAACCGCTGGGCTTCATGGCTATATTCAAAGTATGTTTTTCCGGTATATTGCCCGCCAGGACCAATTGCCTCAACATTCTCAAAGTGTTTTGGCACCTCCCAGTAGAGATTAATGTCAGAGAATATTGCCTGTCCACCCCGTGCTACACTTTGTTGGGAATACTCAAATATCAACATTTGAGCCAATTGATGTATTTCTGTATCATCCATTCCTACTAAGAATGGAGCAAAGAAAAGATTGACAGCATCCCATCCAATTGCACCGGCAAAGTGTCCCTGTAATGCCGCTGAATACTTAACCATGTGTGCTAATAATGTTTCTGGATGCTTGGCTGGTTTGGCAATAGAAAGGGCATTGGTTAAATCCAAGCCATACTTTTTTACATATTCCAGCGACTGTCCAGAGCAGTAGGGTCTGTCTATCATCCCCAGATCATGAAGATGAAAATCACCACGAATATGGGCATCAGCCACATCTTGAGAAAAAACCTCAAGCAGGGCATATTCTTTTTTTATTGATTCAGCTAAGGTTAGATTTGTTGCCTCAGGGTTATGAGGAATATTAGCATTCTCTTTATTTTTATAGATAATAACCTTGCCCACATCTCGCAGGGGAAGCCCTAACCGAGTGTGAACCCGTCTTGCCCTTTCCAATCCATATTCAATCAACTTAACATCCACCATTTCACGGATAAGTGAGGCAGTTAAAGCCTGAACATCCCAGTTTTTTATCTGTTGTTCTACCTCACGGCTTATCTTTTCTGCCATCTCCGGATCAACCTCAGCCTCCCTGATAAGGGCATCAATAATCTTTGTTCTATCCCACTGAACAATATCATCCTTTGAGCTTCGGACAAACAAGGCATAGTCTGTTGTTTCCTTGGGTGATAAATGGGTTGCCCTTCTAATTCTATTTCTTGAATCCCGATAAAGTATATATTCCTTTGCGGTCTTTGCATGACTTGTCTCAACTAATATTTTTTCTACTGCATCCTGAATCTCTTCAATATGCAGAATATGCTCATGTGTAAACTTTTCTCCAAGATAAACAATTACAATAGCAGCCAGATCATCTGCAAGCTTTCTATCCTCACCACCAACCCTTTGAGCTGCCTTAAAGATGGCATCAGCTATCTTTGCTTTATCAAATGATACTACCCTGCCATCTCTCTTTTGAATAAGATTAAACATTCTTAATTCCCCCTCCCAGACTAAGTCGCCGGAGAAAAAATAACTTGCAGGAGTCGTGTCACCAATCCATCTTGGCTGGCTTCGTTGTTCGTCGCTTACGAACAGTAGTATGCTCGTTTCTCACGCCTTGCCAGCCAAGCGTCTTGAGTGACTCTTGGTGTACAACTTATTTTTTCTTGACTCCTAACCGTATGTAAGCGTCCAGTTATCAGCATTCAGAGTCTGCCCGCCTTTTCAGGTATTTTTCGCTGATCGCTGGTAACTGAACGCTTACACTATCTATAAACCCCTACTAGTTCCTTTCTCTCTATCCATATAAATCCTTCCTGATGGGTAATAATGGCAATATCAATATCGCCCCCACAGGTAGGTAACATTGTTGCAAACCGCTGAAATTGAATAGTTGTCTGCATTAAAAAAATAGCATAATCTATTGCATCCTGTAATGTTAAAAGGTGAAAATTTGGCATGGCAATGGGAATATATGGATCTTCTTTCCAGAGCTTTTGTATTACCCTGCCATCCCCACCAAAGGTACAACCATAACCACTGGCATGGACAGGCTCAATCTCTGTCGTTCTGCCTATCTTAATCAAAAATGTTTTGCCAATCCTGACATCATCATCATATCCTGCTATCTGAAATCCTATTGGATATTCATGCTCTGGAATGTTAGATAGATCGCCAGCCTCTTTGATTAATTCTATCCGAAAATATTCTTCGAGCTTGCCTGCAATTTGTTCAATGCTTTCATTACCACAAATAGACACATTTTCAAACTCTCTGATATGACTCTCGATGGTTCTTCCTGTTAAAAACCCAATGCCAAAACTTGATATGCCGACATCATCCCCAAGACAAAAGAGTTTTTGTCCATTAGGTGAAATAGAGACCGGCACCTGAGGCGGAGGAGCAATACGAGCATAAGGGATTCTTCCCTCACATTTTGGACATCGCACAAACTCCTCTTTTGGCGGCGATTGTGTCTGAATAGTCAATAAACTATCAGACACCATGACAATCCCATCAGGGACCCTTAATGAAATCGTAAGGGTCATATTAATTCCCCTCCCAGGTTCTATATATAAAAATACGGTAAATACTCACCACAAAGACACGAAGAGTTGATAGGTTGATAGGTTGATAGGTTGATGGAAAATGTTTATGAATTATAAATTTATGTTCCTTCAACTCATCAACTATTCAACCTATCAACCTAATGTATTCTCTGTTCCCCTTGCCTTTATCTGTCCTGCCTCTTTAATAAAATCATCTATGTTTTCATAATGACGATGAACAGAGGTGAATCTTAGGTAGGCTACTTTGTCAAGCTGCCAGAGATTTTTCATTACTATCTCGCCAAGCATTGATGCACTTATTTCCTTAGATAAATTGTTGTGTAAATCACTTTCCACATCATCAACAATTCTTTCTATTATGGCTATCTCTATAGGTCGTTTGGCACAAGCCTTAAGAAGTCCGCCAACCATTTTGTTCCTGTCAAAAGGCTCCCGTCTGCCATCCTTTTTCACAACCACATATGGTATCTTCTCTATCCGTTCATAAGTAGTAAATCTTTTACCACACTTAAGGCACTCTCTCCTTCTCCTGATAATCGCAGATTCCCCTACCTCTCGAGAATCCATGACCCTATCTTCAATATTATCGCAAAATGGACATTTCATTGTGCCCTCCATCAATACCTTGCTGTTGATAATTTCTCAATATCTTGTATTATATATAAATTGTACTACAATACTATGTGTTTGTCAAGAAAAAAAAATAATATTTTTTTTCATAATCAAAAGTCAAAGAGTAGATAAAAGTTAGGCTATATGCGTGAAAAAACTATATGCTGCAAATCTATGTATTTTTAATGGACTCAACAGATGGTATGTAATTATAATCTTGTTTGGATAAATAGGTTGAGAAGAATAGGACACATAAATTGGAGATGGTTTTGGAAATAAAAACTGGCATGATTTTTGTTTGGGAACTTGACGACTTAATTCTTACCCTACTTTTGCATATAATAGTCAATATTATCCCGTGCAAGAGAAGAAATGTATTTCAGCCTTCCACTTATTGCTTTTTGTTCTTGTTCAGACAATCTATCAATGAATAATATTCCGTTTAAGTGATCTATCTCATGTTGTATTGCCCGGGCAATCAAACCATTTGCTTCCATTTCAAACTCAGTTCCATTTATGTCTATTCCGGCTATTTTGATTGTTTCCGAGCGTTTAACATCTCCCTTTGTTCCAGGAATACTGAGACAACCTTCTTCCATCATCTTTTCATGTTTAGCTTTGATGATTTCAGGATTGATAATTACCATGGTTTCAATTAATTCTTTTGTATCACTAACATCTATAATAATTATCCTTTTAGATATACCAACCTGTGGGGCAGCAAGACCAATTCCACTATTTGTATACATGGTATCAATCATATCGACAATCAAATTTTTGTCGTTTTCATCTATTTTTGTTAAGGATTTTGCTTTTTTTTTAAGGATTGGACTTCCGTAAAGTTTTATTGGCAGAATGGACATTAAAACCCCTCAAATAAAATGGTGCCGGAGGTGGGAATCGAACCCACACGAAGGGTGAACCTTCACCAGATTTTGAGTCTGGCGCGTCTACCAATTCCACCACTCCGGCATATACAATATATTATACCTGAAATTTATAGTTTTGTCAAATGAAAAAAACTGTATCTTCTCAAAAATCCATGGTAAATGCTTGGTACTCAAAAGTAAAACCCGCATAAATGCTCACTTTTGATAAATCAAAATTGAGTTTTACCATGCTTTTTTGAGAGGAAACTACATCTTCCTCCAATATTCCTTCACATCAACCCTACCCCTTTAAGAATAATCGCCAACCTCGGCTCCTGAATAGCATATTCACGCAAAGCCTTTTTCACTTTCTCATCAACCTCTTCAATCTCCTTTACTTTTTTTATGGCAGGGGCTAAAGCCGTTCTCCGATCCCATAGAACAAATCCTACCAAAGCAAACATCCCACTCAAAATAACATATAAAAGATTAGTTATATCATCTATCCGTTTATTCATCTGTTGATTCATGTCATCTATCCGTTTATTCATATCATCTATCCGTTTATTCATGTCATCTATCCTAAGATTTACCCCACTTATCTCATCCTTTACAATCTTCTGAATCTCATAAATATCCTGCTTGGTCAACTCTGCAGAACAGATACATGGCAATAACAATACATACACTAACCATAAAAATAATACCTTTTTCATCCTTGCTACCTCCAATTCTACTCATTGTAATCTGGTGTAACTACTCAGCTATACTAAAAACAAACAACTATTCACTGCAAAGTACGCTGAGAACGCAGAGCAAAAATACTCATGGAAGAGATTATGACTAAATCAATAATTGTTTCCATCATTTTGCTTAGATGTTGTTCCATCTCAGCGTTCTCTGTGCTCTCTGCGGTGAGTAGTTACCAACTAATTTCTCAATTCGAGCTCTGACCCCGATACCTTTCCTTGGATCCCAAAATAGCCAATGACTCTTGGATAATACTGTCCATAGAAGCAAATTGAGGATTATAGCCAATGTCTTTAGCCTTTCTGCTGTTTGAGTAATAGTTGTCCTTCCTCCCGGTAACCGCAGAAATCTGCATACTATCTTTAATCGTATACTTGAGTCCATATTGGGCTACAAAGTAATCAAGTATTTCAAACTTTGTCACGGATTTGAGACTATAAACATCGAACACATCATTAATCAAACATCTGTTTATGCATAATGTTATTAATGACATAAGGTCTTTCGGATGGATATAATCCCTTATTATATTGTCTGGAGTCGTAATGAACTCTTTCCCTTTTTTTACGCAAGAAATAATTTCTGATAGCAAAAAACATGACTTCAGGTCAATAAATCTGCTGAAATAACCAAAAATTCTTAAGTCGACTATGTTTAGATCTTTTAATGCCCTGTGCTTAGTTTCAGAGTTGAGTTTTTCAATCCCATAAAAATCTGCTTCACTTATATGGTTTACATCCCATCTCGAATAGGTCAAATTATCTACAGGAGCACTAAAATCCGTTCCATATACAGCACCACTGCTAAAATTTATGTAAAGTGTATTCGGATAATTAGTAATGTAATCAAGCACAAGATTATCAAATTGCTCGGTTAATCTAAAGTATAATGGAACCCTCTCCTTAAAGTCTGAAACACTACTTATACCTATGCAATTAACAATAACATCGTATCTTTCGTTGTTTAGTTCATCAAAATCTTTCAAATGAACGGTCTCTCCACATTTAATATTCGTAAGAAAATCCTGCAGCTGTCCTTTGAACGGGCAAAGAGATATAATTTGCCTATTCTCTTGTCTTGGTTAAAATTATAAATTAACCCCTTTGCAATATGACTAGTA
>MNYI01000199.1 GCA_001873945.1 Candidatus Desantisbacteria bacterium CG2_30_40_21 | reverse complement strand
CGGGGACACCGTGGACGAGGTGTCTTTATGAGATGTAAGGGTCTGCGTAATCTGCGGCTAAGCGAATAATTACGGATAATGAACTGTAATACTATTTGACCTTGCATCTCCGGTAATAACCTCATTAATACCATCATTATTTATATCTGCAATCTTGCATGAACCAGGGGATGAGCCTGTTTTATAGGATACCTGTGGCTTTAATTTACCATTATCCTGAATAAAGATACTCATTGTATCTGAGGTATCATTTGAAACAGCCACATCCTGCCTGCCATCGTTATTTATATCCCCAATATCTACTCCGCCTGAACGGCCATCTTTAGTGGTATATGTTCCCATCAATCCAGATAGAGCGAAGACAGATAGCATTCCCCCGCCAAGGCTGGAGCTAATTATCTCTGTCAAACCATCACCATCAATATCACCACATCGAACACTGGTTGGGTTTGGTCCTGTGGTCATAGTGCCAGATGGCTTCAAGACACTGTTTTCCTGAAGAAATACATTCATATTGCCTGATTGATAATTAACACAAACCACATCCTGTAAACCGTCTATGTTTATATCCCCTATATCCACACTAAATGGCATTTTATCCACAGGATAAACAATATGGGCAAATATCTTGTCTCCTTCTACGGTCAATGTCATTTTTTTGGCAAAGCTAAAACTATGATAAAGGTAATAATATGACCTCGGTACATTTGTCAGCCATGTAAAGATGCTGATGCTTTCTGCCCCAAGGTTTGCTACAATAATGTCATTTCTCGCATCCCCGTTAATATCCCCCATGCTTAATCCATAAGGTGCTCTTTCTGTGGCATAATTAGCTATATTTATGAGTGTAATACTTCCTGTAATGGTCGTCGTCTGACCAAATATGTTCATTATGTCTGCCCCAGCACAGACCACAGAAACCTCATTTTTGCCATCTGAATCAATATCTCCAATCCCAACCCCCAGAGGATTTAGAAAGGTAGAGTATGTTGCCTGCTCCAACAGCCTGCCATTATCCTGAATAAACACACTGATGGTATTCTCGTTATAGTTTGCACAGACAATATCGTTTAATCCATCCCCATTGACATCCCCTATAGCCATACCAGCCGGCCATGCACCAGCCTGATAGGTTATAGGGGCAATCCTGCCAGAGGTGCTACTTTCTTGCGGTTGCACTCTTTGCAATTGTCCATTGTAAAATATTCCGGCAGGGGCATAAAAAGAAACCTCCCCAGCCGCATTCATACTGCAAATATGGACTTGATGATTTCCCTTACCTGCTACCCTTATTATTACCTCTGGTTTTTGTGTCCAATTAATCAGGGGGGATGAATCAAGTTGATAGCCATAGCCAATAATATCCTTTTCTTCACCGGGCTTCCATGAGACCCTGAAAGCATTATCTTTTACAAGTGTTACGGTTATCCCTGTGGGTGGGGCAATGGCCATGCTCTGGGCAATATTGCCAAACATTATCCAGCTAATTATCAATAAAATCTTCCATAGCTTATTTTTTTGCATATTTTGTCAACACCTTATCTTCCACCTCATCTAAGCTATTTATAACCATATCAGCCATAGAAAAGTCAAGCCCATGGGAGTATTGATTTGGTACAGCGACACAAATCATACCTGCCCTTCTTGCTGCCTCCATCCCTGTCGGGGTATCCTCCAGAGCCAGACAATGCTCAGGCAAAACCCCTAATCTTTTTGCTGCAAGCAGGTAAATGTCCGGATAAGGCTTTCCATTTTCCACATCATTTACAGAAGCTATTGCCTTAAATCTATCATCTATTCCAAGTTTATTTACAACAATCCTGATCCATTGCCCCTGAGATGAGGATGCAATTGCTGCTGCTAACCCGAGATTATCAAGCAGGTCAAGCAGATTAAGCAATCCAGTCATGGGTGTTAATTCAGCTTTATCAAGCAACTCTCCATAGATAGTTTCTCGTTCCTGTAGAAGTTGCGGAACATCATCTGATAATCCAAGATATTCCTTAAAGATACCCATGCTAATCATACCTGATTTACCTATCATAGTTCTTTTTAATTCATAAGTAAAATTCTTTCCTCTTTTTTGAGCAATCATTTGAAGGGCAATGGAATACAGTGATTCTGTATCTACTATTAACCCATCCATATCAAAGATAACTGCTTTAATCATCATATACTCCAATCGTTATGGTCTGTCACAAAATAACTGTGTTATATCGACAGGCTGTTACGAAACTAAAAATCAAGGGTGCTGGCATATCACATATGGTATCTGGCAAAGAAATGCGGACAACATATTGCGTGCCTTTCATGCCAAGTTTCTATTTCGTAACAGCCTGTCGAGGTTGCCAATTCGCCGATGTTAAAGATGTTTTTAGCGTATTTAGAAATAGCCGCTTTTTGCACATTAAAAAGCTCACACACTTGTTGCTGGGTCAAAAAAATTGTTTCATTATTCACATCAAGACGCACCTCCACCGCTCCGTTTGGTGCTTGGTAAATCGCGATTTGTTTATCGTTGTTTTCTATAAATTATCTCCAAAAACTTAATTTTTCCGCCTTTGCCCACTCAATAAACTTTTCCGCCACGCCATCGGGTAATTCGTCGTCGTGGTTATGCAATAATTGTAGATTTAAAATTTGCATAGTTATACTCAAGTGGGGCATAAATTGCGTTTTTCGCTAGTCTTAATCAACGATAGCTGCGTTGTTCAGGTTCGCAATAGTATACTATTGCGAACCTTGCACGCCTTGCTCTCCTTGATTAATCCTTACCAAAAAATCGTAATTTATGCCCCACTTGAGTATAATTTCCCTTAATAAATTTTGAAAGTTTTTTTACTTCGCGGTCAAAATCGGAAATATAGTTTTTGTCGCGCTCTTGGCGATATTTATCGTATTCTTTCAATGCCTTATTTTCTGCCTCTTCAGCACGCACACTTCCGGCATTTTTCAAAATACCTTTCCCTAAAAGCAATAAATACTCATCGAGCTTATGTATCCAATCTTTCATAGTCATGGCATGTTCGCTTTTCGCTTGAATTTCAGCAAAAGACAGATACGCATCCACAATGCGATTAAGCATTTCCAACTCCCGCTCATCTAAATAATTTTTTGCAATATAAATATCGCGTTGAATAGGATGAATACCTGAAAAATTTGTAAGCCCCATTAACGGTTTCTTGCTATCGGCACGCTCTGCAATAATTTCGGCGGCAGTTTTTCCACTAATGGCAAAATGCATTTTATTTTGAACCGTTTTAAAAAATAATTCTGTCTCTTTGGCATCTTTACGATAATCAATGCTCGTTGCGTAAATATCGGTTACTTTTTGGTACAACATTCTTTCACTTGAGCGAATATCTCGTATACGCTCTAAGAGTTCCTCAAAATAGCGTGATTTGTAGCCCCCTTGTTTAAGACGCACATCATCCATGGTAAAACCCTTGATAATGTATTCTTTGAGTCTTTGTGTGGACCAAATACGAAATTGCGTGCCTCTCTGTGATTTTACCCTGTAACCTACAGAAATAATGACATCCAAATTATAATGTTTGACCATGTATTCTTTTTCATCATTTCCAGTTCGTCGGAATTCCCGACATACTGATTTCTTGTCCAATTCTCCTTCGCTAAAAATATTTGAAATATGTTCTGTAATGGTTGATCGTCCTTTATCAAAAAGCATAGCCATTTGATCTTGGGTAAGCCATACCGTTTCATCCTGAAACTGAACATCAACTTTAATCTGACCATCTTCAGTTTGATAAATAATAATTTGCGATTGCTGATTATGATTTTCCATAATTTATCTCCAAAAACTTAATTTTTCGCCCTTTGCCCACTCAATAAACTTTTCCGCCACGCCGCCCTCCAATTCGCTATACTCAAGTGGGGCATAAATTGCGATTTTTTCGGTGAGGATTAATCAAGGAGAGCAAGGCGTGAAGGTGAGCAATAGTGTACTATTGCTCACCTGAACAACACAGCTATCGTTGATTAAGACCAGCGAAAAACGCAATTTATGCCCCACTTGAGTA
>MNYI01000002.1 GCA_001873945.1 Candidatus Desantisbacteria bacterium CG2_30_40_21 | reverse complement strand
GGTTGATGAGTTTATAGGTTAAAGGAACACATATCCATAATTCATAACCATTTACTATCAATTCATCCACTTATCAACCCATCAACTATTCAACTTATCAACTTTTTGTGTCTTCGTGCCTTTGTGATGAGTAGTTACGATAGATTTCAAGGTGGAATACACGATGGCGGAGGTAAGCATGGCAAACAGGAGGGTGGATAATGGATTTATTGATTCGTAATGGTCGAGTAATTGACCCATATAATCATCAAGAGAAAATAGCGGATATTTTAATTAATGATGGAAAGATTGTAGATATTGGGGCAGGGATTGGGGATAATGTATCTGCATCAAGGGTAATTGATGCTGCTGGCAAATTGGTTGCCCCCGGCTTGATTGATATGCATGTTCATTTGAGAGAGCCGGGAGAAGAAGAAAAGGAGACCATAGCTACTGGTACCAGAGCTGCTGCTCAGGGTGGATTTACTACCATTGCCTGTATGCCTAATACCCGTCCGGTTGTTGATAACCAGAGTCTGGTGGAATTTATTCTGGCTAAGTCTAAACAAGAGGGTGTGGTCAGGGTTTTGCCGATTGGTGCGATTACTAAGGGATTAAAAGGGGAGGAAATGGCTGAGATAGGACAGATGGTTAAGGCTGGGGCAAAGGCTATTTCAGATGATGGCAGACCCATAGAAAATGCAGTATTGATGAGGCGGGCACTTGAATATGTCAAGCAATTCAATGTGCCACTTATCTCACATTGTGAAGACCTTACCCTTTCTGGTGGCGGATGTATGAATGAGGGGTATTATTCGACAATTCTTGGATTACCCGGTATCCCATCTGCTGCAGAAGAGGTTATGGTGGCACGGGATATTATTCTGGCTGAAGAAACAGGTACAAGGCTTCATATCGCCCATGTAAGCACAAGAAAATCTGTGGAATTGGTGAGGCAGGCAAAGAAACGGGGATTCATTGTTACCTGTGAGGCAACACCTCATCACTTTACTTTGACTGATAAGGCTGTTTGTGGGCTCGAAATGCGGAATGCGGAATGCGGAATGCAGGGGTTTGATACTAATACAAAGATGAATCCTCCCTTAAGAAGCGAGGATGATGTTGAGGCAATAAGGCAGGGATTATCTGATGGAACCATAGATGCAATTGCCACTGACCATGCCCCACATACCAGAACAGAAAAGGAGCAAGAGTACAGCAAGGCACCCTTTGGCATTATTGGACTTCCAACATCACTGGGATTGGTTTTGACAGAATTGGTGGATAAGGGTGTGCTTACCCTTGCCGACGCTCTGGCAAAAATGACCATTAATCCAGCCAGAATACTTGGGCTGGAAATAGCTGGACTTGTAGCCGGAGCCAGAGCAGATATAACTATTATTGATCCAAAAATGGAATGGGTGGTTGATGTTAATACCTTTGCCTCAAAAGCAAGAAATTGTCCATTTCATGGATGGAAGCTAAAGGGCAGGGCAGTAATGACTATTGTGGAAGGCGTGGTTGTGTGGGAGATACCAGTTGATGAGTTGATGAGTTGATGGTGGAAGGCGTGGTTGTGTGGGAGATACAGGGCAAATCGCACCTTGAATTTTTGGTAATCTGTGCGGTGGGATTTACACTACATAACCCAAGTTGCCACCTTCGTTCGTTTGTGCGTTACTCACTCGTAGGGACATCCCTGCCAGAGGTGCTACCTCCTTGTGGATATCCGTGCTTCTCATCAACTCATCAACTCAATTATGGCTGGCTTTCCCCCTTATCTGTTCCTGAGCTTTCTGTACATCTATACAAGAGTAGCGACAATATTCGCCAACCTCTGCAAAGAAATCCCGATAGCTTTGAACCCTGATGGCAGCATCACCTGTTTGCAATGCCTTTTCCATTCTGAAAAGCAAAGATTCGAGGTTCCAACTGCCAAGATGAAATAATCCACGATGTTCGAGTATTCTTTGATACAAATGCCCTATTTCCCGCCATAGTTTCAATGCCCTTTTACTTATTTGCGGGGTTATAGCCTCCTGAAGCCTTTCGCTTAGCCTTTGTCCCTCTTTGCAAAGCATCATTACCCGACTCCAATCCTTAACAATACCTCCCATTTCTTCGAGCAGGTTTAAGATGGGTGGAATATTATAACTATCTCGGGTATCATCTAATATTTCTTTTACTGAAACATCCTTCAAACAATACTTATCAATGGTTTCCCGCAGGGTAAGAATCTTTGTGCCCATGATTTTTGCTCCACCCTCGGTTGCATCTATACAGGTAATATCCGGTCTTTGCTGAATCTGATACTCAAACCATCGTATCCATGACCACATGCTCTGGGTTGTTGGCACCTGATTGCCATAAATATCCTCAACCCATATAGTATTCAGTTTCTTTGCATACTCCTCTGCCTCTTCTATCCTTTCTTGCATAACCCCTTCTGTATAGACCTTATTATCTGGAAAGGAGAGGTCCTGTCCAATGAAAATGACTGGATTTGCACCAAATCGAACAGCTAAGTCAAATCCAGCCGTAGAGACAGAGCCACCGAGTTTAATTGCTCCCCGTTCACCAATAAATGTTTCAATCCAGACAAGCCATGGATGACCAAAACCACTAAAAAAGATGTTTGGTGAAAATAAGCAAAGAGCATCCGGATAAACAGCCGGACCGGTTAGCAGGTATGTTCCTTCTGGAATATCCACTGGCTTTAGATAATACTTATAATTTTTTTCTGTAGCATCAATAGTTACAACAAAATCTGGTTGTATTCCATGATTTATCAATGTTCTGAGGGCAGTATCTACACAAAGAATAATTGCCTTGCCCTTTGCCTCCTTCAGCAAGTCTACATTCTTGTCCAATGATGGTCCGGCAGCAACAATAATGGCTGGAAATCCCTCAAATTTCTCAAACAGCTCTTTTAAGCCTGGTGAGGATATAATCTGTGGCAAATTCATCAGGATATGGCTTTGCCAGATCGGGGCATGTTCAGCCAGCGTTGCCAAATTTTGGGTAGCAATTAATGTTGCTTCATTCAGGTATTTTCTAACCTGTTGATAAAATTCCGGATTTTGTGAGGTGGCTGGTTTATATTCAACAATCATAATATCAGGGATGGTACTTACCCTGTAATATTGGTCTATTCGATACCTGACTGCCTGTGAGGGATCCTCTCCAATAGAAAGCGTTACCCTGTGGGATGTCAGGATAGGGGCAAGGTTGGAAGAAGATAATATTGACTTAAAACATCCAATATCGTGGTCAATAACCAGGATAAATGTTTTCTCCTCAGTTTTTCGAAGGATCTCATTTATATGAAGGCTGTATCCAAATCCTAAGATAGCCAGCATATTTATCTTATTCAGATTAACATGTGGCGAAACCACCATCCCTTCAACCTCTGGGTATGGCAGCTCTTTTGCCTCTGTTTCATTTACTTTGTTAAAAAGCCGCAGGTCTTTTTGTTTGAGCAAAGACATGTTTGATTCAAAATAACTCAATATATTTCAACTCCTTATAGGAAATATAGGATGTGTTCCTGTATTTCCCAAGTATAAAATTTCTCTATTGGTATAGCTCGTCGTTCAAATTTTTTAACACCACTGCAACTACTAACAAAAATTATTCAAGCAAGACAACAGTCTACCCCTTTATACCTCAATGAATAGGTTGGCTCCAAATGTCCCGACTCTTGAGTGTCACGCACAGGCAGGGAAGGGGATATTTTATCTGTTAGTTATTGATAGTACGAGAGTTATATAAAGCGTCTTCTCTTTTCTCTTTTATCCTTAATATCCCTTCCTTTTCCACCTGATAACTGAGGCATTACTACTCCGCGCCAGCAATTCTCATTATGGATTTTCAGATTCACCACAGAGACACGGAGGCACGGAGAATAATTTAAAAAAACAAGCTGACGGAATGCAAATTTTTATAA
>MNYI01000075.1 GCA_001873945.1 Candidatus Desantisbacteria bacterium CG2_30_40_21 | reverse complement strand
AGACACAAAAAGTTGATAAGTTGAATAGTTGATAAGTGGATGAATTGATAGGAAATGTTTATGAATTATGAATCTGTGTTCCTTTAACCTATAAACTCATCAACCTATCAACCTATCAACTTATGTGTTCTCCGTGGTAAATTCCTTTACCTGAGTAGTTATTCGTAATTTATGAAACAATGAGATGTATAAATAAGTAAAAAGCATTAAGGAGGCTATCAGCCATGAGTCTATTAGAGATACAAGATTTACATGTTTCCATTGATGGCAAAAAGGTGCTGAATGGGCTTAATCTTACCATGGAAAAGGGTGAGGTTCATGTGATTATGGGGCCTAATGGTTCGGGTAAAAGCACATTGACCATGACCATTCTGGGGTATCCAAGCTATAATATTACTGCCGGGAAGATGACCTTTTCCGGGACAGAATTAAATTCTATGCCTATTTATGAAAGGGCAAAACTTGGCATATCCATTGCCTATCAGACACCGCCAGAGATCCGTGGGGTAAAACTTCGGGATATTATTCGTATCTCCGGCAACAAACCACTCTGGAATCCACAGGATGAACCAGAGGAGAATATTGCCACCCCATTATTAAAAAAGGTAGGGTTAAACCCGGAGCAGTTCAGGGATAGAGACATTGGCGTAGGGTTTTCTGGTGGGGAACGAAAACGAGCAGAGATTGCTCAGGTTTTTGCTGCAATGCCAAGATTAATGATTTTGGATGAGCCTGATTCAGGTGTTGATATTGATTCACTGAAAACTATTGCCGTTGACTTGGGTGAATATATCAAGGAGCAGAACTGTGCCTGTCTGATTATTACCCATTATCGCCATATTTTACCCTATCTTAAACCTGACATCGCTCATGTCATGTGTGGAGGAAAGATTATGAAAAGTGGAAACCCATTTGAGGTATTTACCCAGATTGAGGAAAAGGGATATTGTGAATATCTGGGATTATGTCCACCCGGGATAAAAGAAGAGACAGAAAGGGGGATGGAAATATGAGTTGGAAAAAGGAAGAATTAATAAAAAAAGCAACAGATGCCCAGAATACACCAGCTAAACTTGGTGAAGATATAGATATTTCACGATTCAAACAAGAGGCAGCACTCCTGCCTCAAGTAGCCTCTGTATCTCAACTCTCAAATGATATTGTTGAAAATGCTAAAAGTGTAGGAATAAACCCTAATGAGAATAATCGCTCGGGTACATATTTTCAGCTTGACCACTCGGTTGTTTTAGCCTGCCAGAAAAAAGAGATGGAAGGGGTTGAGGTATTAAGCACTACTCAGGCACTCAGCCAATATGATTGGCTCAAGGATTATTATTGGAAGGCTGCGGCTGTAGATGCAGATAAATATACAGCCATGTCAGAACTTCACCAGAATGCCGGTTACTTTATCCATGCCAAACCAGGGGCACGACTTACCATGCCTATTCAAGCCTGTCTGTTTATTGGCACTGAGGGACTGGTGCAATCGGTTCATAATATTATTATTGCTGAAGAAGGCTCAGAGCTTCATGTTATTGCCGGATGTACTACCCACCCAGGTATCTCTTCTGGCATGCATATCGGGGTTTCAGAGTTTTATATTAAGAAAGGAGCAACCGTTACCTTTACCATGATTCATGGCTGGGCAGAGGATGTGGAAGTGAGGCCAAGAACAGTGGCAATTGTTGAAGAGGGCGGAACATTTATCAGCAATTATATCTGCTTTAAGCCTGTTCGAAGTATCCAGATGTATCCAACCGCATACTGTGTTGGCAAGGATGCAAGGGTAAGGTTTCATAGCCTGATATATGGTTCAAAGAATTCTATAATTGACACTGGCTCAAGGGTATTTCTTCAAGCTGAAGGCAGTCGGGCAGAGATGACAGCCAGGGTTATTGCCGCTGATTCATCTAAGATAATCAGTCGTGGACATGTGATTGGAGAGGTGACTGAAACTAAGGGACATCTTGAATGCCGTGGATTACTATTGAGTAATACCGCAAGCATTCACGCTATACCAGAGATTGAGGGCAAGGCAGAGGGGTGTGATCTCTCGCATGAGGCTGCTGTGGGAAGGATACAACAAGCACAATTGTGCTATCTGATGAGCCGTGGTTTGAATGAAGATGAGGCAACAGCATTGATTGTACGAGGATTTCTTGACCCTGAAATACCGGGATTGCCTGAACACCTGAAGTATGAGATAAAACGCACCATAGAAATGACCTCGGAAAAGGTGATGTAGAGAATGAAAACTATTTGGAGGTAACATGAAACATTTGCGTGAATTTGACCCGGATATCTATAATGCTATTCAACAGGAGGCATATAATGAATCAAATCGATTGATAATGATTGCCTCGGAAAATCATGTCTCATTAGCCATACTTGAGGCACAAGGGTCTGTGTTGACAAATAAGTATGCAGAGGGCTATCCACACAAAAGATATTATGGTGGGTGTGAGTGTGCGGATATGGTTGAAGAATTGGCTATTAACCGAGCAAAAGAATTATTTGGATGTGAGCATGTCAATGTTCAACCACATTCCGGTTCTCAGGCAAATATGGCTGTTTATATGGCTATGCTTAAACCAGGAGACACAATCATGGGACTTGACCTGAGTTGTGGTGGACATCTGACCCATGGCAGCAAGGTAAGTTTTTCAGGTATTGTTTATAATTCTGTGGGATATGGGGTGAATAAAAGCACACATGTATTTGATTATGATGAGTTACGCATTCTGGCAAAAACCCATAAACCAAAGATGATCGTCTGTGGGGCAAGTGCCTATCCAAGGGTTATTGATTTTAAGATGTTTCGGCAAATAGCTGATGAGGTTGGGGCATATCTGCTGGCTGATATTGCCCATATTGCCGGTATGGTTGCAGCAGGGATACATCCATCACCAATAGCTGTATGTGATTTTGTAACTGCTACCACACATAAGACCCTTCGCGGTCCACGGGGTGGTATGATTATGTGTCGGTCAGAATATGCAAAAGCCATAGACAAGACGATATTCCCTGGTATTCAGGGGGGGCCATTGATGCATACTATTGCAGCCAAAGCAGTCTGTTTTAAGGAAGCACTTACCCCTGAGTTTGCCCAGTACCAGCAGCAGATTGTTAAGAATGCGAGGATTCTGGCTGATGAGTTTATGCACTATGGATTGAGTATTATATCCGGCGGAACAGATACCCATCTCCTGTTAATTGATCTCACCCAACAGGGGTTGACAGGCAAGGTTGTAGAAGATGCCCTTGGCAAGGCAAATATTATTGTCAATAAAAATACCATACCCTATGACCCAAAGGGTCCTGTTTTAACCAGTGGTATCCGAATTGGCACCCCAAGTTTGACTACCCGTGGGATGAAAGAGGAGGAAATGATAATGATTGGTCACTGGATAGAGCAGGCAATATCAGATCCAACAAATGAGGAAATACTTATAGGGATACAACATCAGGTACTTGCCTTAACTGAGAGATTTCCAATCTATGAAATGATGGGACAGTGAGGATCACGACTCAGTCTCAATTGGAGGACATATGTTTCGGCGTAGAAGAAGGAGGCTTTCCCAGCGATATGCTCCGGTAAAACCTTTATCTACCTTAAAGAAAAGATTGAGCTTAGGATTAGGGTTTAAGTCTCCTAATTTTCTGACAAAGCTGATAATTCTCAGTGGATTATTTGCATTTCTTGCCTTTGTTGGAGCCACAGCAGGTATTGTCATCGGGTTTTCTTCTACTGTGCCTGACTTGGGACCTGTTTTAGAGACAGAGGGCATGGAATACTGGGAATTGCCAACCAAGGTTTTTTCTAATAATGATGAACTTATCAGCGTTTTTTCTGTGGGTCGAAGGGAAATGATTAAGCTTCAAGCAGTACCAAAGAATTTGGTGGACGCTATTATTGCTACTGAGGATGCTGATTTCAAGAGACATCGGGGCATAAACCCAAAGGGAATAATCAGAGCCTTTGTGAAAAATCTACTCTCCCGCAGAATAGCTCAGGGTGGAAGTACCATTACCCAGCAATTAGTAAAAAATCTTTTTCTTACTCAGGAGCGAACCTACCGCCGCAAGATTCAGGAGATTATTCTTGCCTTGATGGTCGAGAAAAAACTCACCAAGAATGAAATAATGGAACGATACCTTAATAAGATTTACCTTGGGCATGGAAATTATGGGGTTGAGAGTGCGGCACTCTTTTATTTTGATAAACATGCTAAGGATTTGAGCCTTGCTCAGTGTGCCATGATAGCCGGTCTTCCAGGTTCTCCAAGCCATTTTTCACCCATTAGCCATCCTGATGCAGCAGCAAAAAGACAGGCTTTTGTCTTAAAACGAATGGAAGAGGTGGGAATTATTACCACGGAACAAGCGACTGCGGCAAAAGAGGAATTCCAAGGTCAACTTTCTGTGATGTCCAAAAAGGTGTTTGCTAAAGCCTGCACAACGATAAATGTATCACCATATTTTACAGAATATATCAGACAAAATATTTCTAAGGAATATGGGGATAATGCTGTTTATAAGGGTGGGTTAAAGATTTATACTACCATGGATACAGGAATGCAGAAGGCGGCTGAGGATGTTCTTGCCAGGGCGTTGAATGAATTAAATAAAAAAAGGACAAACAAGACATTAAAGATAGAAGGTGCCCTTGTGGCAATAGAGCCATCTACCGGATATATCAAGGCAATGGTTGGTGGCAGTGGGTTTAGGAAGTATAATCAGATCAATCGGGTGTTTCAGGCACATCGTCAACCGGGTTCAGCCTTTAAGCCATTTATTTATTCAACAGCAATTGATTCAGGCTATACCCTATGTACCCTGCTTGATGACTCACCGGTAAAATACACAGGAACGGATGGAAAAGAATGGGAACCACAAAATTATGAAAATAAGTTTCATGGTGTTGTTACCTTTAGAGAGGCATTGGAAAATTCCATAAATGTGGCTTCTATCAAATTATTAGAAAAAATAACCCCACGAAAGGTTGTGGCTTATACTCGTCGTATGGGAATCCAAAGCTACATAAGCCCTGACCTGTCCATGGCACTTGGCACTTCAGTGGTCTCGCCCATTGAGCTGGCCACTGCTTATATTCCCTTTGCCAATCAAGGGATAAAGACGGAACCAATAGCTATTAAGTGTATAAAGGATAAGGATAGTGTGGTTATTAAAGAACGAATGCCTCAGGAGGAAAGGGTGCTTTCCCCACAAACAGCATATATTATGACCAGCCTGATGAAGGGGGTTGTGGAACGGGGTACAGCCAGAGCAGCTATCGGTGGTAGTCTCGGCAGAGAGGTTGCCGGAAAGACAGGTACAACCAATGATTATGTAGATGCATGGTTTATAGGATATACACCAAACATGGTTGTTTGTGTCTGGGTAGGTTATGATAAAGGGCAAATTAACATGGGACATGGAATGACGGGTGGTGTTATAGCTGCCCCTATCTATCGTGATTTTATGCTAAGGGTTATTAATAAAATACCAGCTGCTTCTTTTCCAAGACCAGAGGGGATAATTACAGCTACCATTGACCCCTCTACTGGTTTGCTGGCTACTCAAAAATGTCCATGGATGAGAACTGAACATTTTATTAAGGGAACAGAACCAACAAAATACTGTACCACTCATGTCGGCTTGCCTGCACAAGGTGGTAAACAGGAACAAAATATCCCATTGCCAGAGGAGGAAGAGCCAGTGGAAGAGGATATTGATAAGGTAATGCTGGAGGAATAGGGTTCTTGAACACTTATATAGAAACCATTAATTAAGGGTCTGTCACAAAATAACTGTTACATTCGGTTGCCAATTCATCTCCTCCAGCGGCGTTACGAGACTTAAGGCATAGCTTGTGCTATGCCTTAAGTCTCGTGTCTTGCTGGAGGAGCAAATTGGCAACCTCGATGTGACACATTTATTTTGTGACAGACCCTAAGTTGACATGCGTACTCCACAGGCTGTTACGGAATAGGAACAGGCAGAAGGGTTATTTAATAGTAACAAACAATAAAAAAGCAGTGGATGTTGGGGGTATTGATGCCTTATTTGTAGGAGGAAGTATGTTAGATAAAAATTTAGTATCAATGGGAAGCAGCTCCTTTGAAGATCTAAAAAAAGTAAATGAATATGGAGCAGAATATTGGAGTGCACGGGAGATTCAGCCCTTCTTAGGATACACACAATGGAGGCGATTTGAAGATGCAATTAAAAGGGCTATAACCTCTTGTAAACAATCAGGAAATGAGCCTTCTCATCACTTTGCCGGCGTCGGCAAACCGATCGAAGGTGGTAAAGATGCAGTGCAAATAGTTAATGATTATCATCTGTCGCGTTTTGCCTGTTATTTAATTGCACAAAATGGTGACCCACGCAAGCCCGAAATTGCTAATGCTCAGAAATATTTTGCTATTCAGGCCCGCAGGCAGGAAATCTCAGATGCCATTGTCGCTGATATTGAACGATTAGAACTTCGCAAGCAGACATCTGAAGAATTTAAGGCATTGTCAGGTGCGGCGAGGGAAGCAGGGGTGCAGGACAGAATGTTCGGGGTCTTCCATGATGCAGGATATAAAGGCATGTATGGAGGGCTTGGCAGGGATGCGATAAAGAAGCTGAAAAGAATACCTGAAAAAGAAAATCTTATGGACCGCATGGATACTACAGAGTTAGCAGCAAACCAATTCCGTATGACCCAGACTCGCGATAAACTTACTCGTGAACGGGTAAAAGACCAGCAATCGGCTATCAAGACTCATGAAAGTGTCGGTAAAGAAGTTAGGAATGCTATCAAGCATATTGGGGGAACACTGCCTGAAAAATTGTCTCCAGCGGAACATATCAAACAAGTAGAAAATCGCGTAAAAATTACTGCTCCTAAAATGAAACTGAAAGAAAAAGATGCAAAGGGATTGATCGGCAAACAGAAAGAAGAATGATGTTGAGAAGTAAAGGGCGAAAAATGAAAAATGATTGGCATTGAGGTAATAAACCATATAATTATCAGTAGAAATGGACGCTTTAGTTTTCAGGCAGAAGGGATGTTAAAAATTGACAAATAATATTATTCTCACTATGTGGAATTGCTCAAGTTGGATAATAATGCAGTTTCTACTCGAATTGGGCAAGGGTTTTACCTTTGTCGGGCGACAATATCGCATCACTATTAACAATACGCATTACAGGGTTGATCTGGTTTTCTACCACCGCATACTCCGCTGTTTTGTGCTAATCGATCTTAAAATAAATGATGTTGGACACCACGACATTGGCCAGATGAACATGTACATGGGCTATTTTGCCAACGAAGAAAATACCGAAGGCGACAATCTACCCATTGGCATTATTATGACCAAAAACAAGGATGAATTGCTGGTGCAATACGCCACATATCAGATGAACAGCCAGCTTTTTGTGCAAAAGTATCAGCTCTATCTGCCCAATGAAGAGGAACTGCGGCAGGAGTTTGAGATGATTTGTCAGGCAGAAGGCGACGATGAGGGAGTATTGGGTCTGCCCACAATACTGTTCTGAAGGAATTTTTCGCATATTAAAGGGGTTGTGTTTTACGAAATTATTGATAGGTAAGGTGCAATGAATACTGAATTAAAAAAACCAAGAGAAAAATTGCTTGAGATTAAAAATCCTGCCCAAATAAGCACTGAAGATTTGATTGCTATCATTTTGGGGCATGGGTCCAAAGGGAAAAATGTCTTTGATTTAAGTAAAGAACTGGTTGAATACATTCGCACAAATCTAAACAATTCGATTTCTATAGAAGAACTGAGTGAATTTCCGGGAATTGGAACCACGAAAGCGTTACAAATTATTTCATCATTAGAATTAGGAAGACGCTTCAAATGGACACAGGAGAAAATTAGAGTCCATAAAATTGGACGAGGGGAAATTATTCAAGGTGACTGTCTGGAAGCTATGAAATCTATTCCTGATGATTCTA
Organism: Candidatus Desantisbacteria bacterium CG2_30_40_21; assembly: GCA_001873945.1. Taxonomy (GTDB): domain Bacteria; phylum UBA9089; class CG2-30-40-21; order CG2-30-40-21; family CG2-30-40-21; genus CG2-30-40-21. The sequence goes on along the minus strand of MNYI01000075.1, from coordinate 10,586 downwards.
TTATCCTTGCCTTTACTTCTCCACCATATCATAACGCTATTAATTATGAGGAACATATCCAAAAACTTGAAGGGAAAATCGAGCATTGGACACGCAAAGAAGTCTCCTATGATTTTTATCGAACATTTTTGATTGATCGGTTTAAGGAATTGTATCGTATTATTAAGCCAGGAGGTCATAATGTTGTTAATATTTCTCCAGTGGGGTGGAATGGTATTCGGGTACCATTACCTTTTCATTTTACAGGATGGATGGAGGAAATAGGATGGCAGTTTAAGGAAGATATTGTTTGGGAAAAAGAGATTGCAAAAGATAAAAGAAGTGGGGTCTTAGTGCAACACCCATATCCAGGTTATTATTATCCAAGTTTGGTTGCTGAATATGTATTGGTTTTCCAAAAGCCGGCAGGAAAAAAAGAAGAAAATAATATCTACCACTTTCGTTCATTCAAAGAGAAACAAGATAATAAACTGGATATGAATAATTATCAGGGAGAAATAAGTAAAAATGTCTGGAAAATTCCTCCGGTTGCTCCTCAGCAAAATCTTCATCCTTGTCCTTTTCCAGAAGAATTGGCAAAAAGAATTATTCAGTTTTACTCGTATAAGGATGATACTGTCATTGATATATTTGCTGGAAGCGGGCAAACGAATATAGTTGCTGAGAAATTAGGACGAAAACATATTGGGATTGATACTCAAGAAAAGTATGTTCAATATGCCATTGAACGCTTAAACCAAATGATTAAAAACTCAAATGACTAAATGAATAGGAGGTCGTAAATATGCCTAAATTAGTTGGCAAAATAACGAATATGAGGTACGAAAGTTTCCTCAAAAGCCCTTTACTGACCGTATCATTTGATACTGATGTGAATGATTGGCAATCAAAATGTTGTGTTAAAGATAAGGATACGATTTATGCTGTCAGTAAATGGACAGGACCGAAAAGGACGAGAACATATCCATTTGCCAGTGTGTATGATACTTTATCTGCTTGTGGAGGGAAAACCGTTACGAGTATCCCTATTGTAAAAGATGAAGGAGCAGATTCTCAAAATATGGATTATCTCCAGTGGGACACTGTCCAGTTGATGAGTCTGTTGAATGTGTATGTTATTCTTGTCTATTACACAGATGCCCAAAAGAATTGTCGGGATACTCAAAAACTGAACAGAATAACAAATCAACAGTTAGATAGTGATTTTGTAAAAACTCAAATAAAGGAGTTATCCAACTACCATTCATCTGCTCTACACTGGAATTTAGATCAATTAAGCCCTGAAAACTTGGATAGTCTTATGCAAAAAGTCATTCTCAGTTATCGGGCAATTTCAAAGAAGACAGGTGTTAAACTCCATAATGAAACAGGATTAGAAGCCTTCAGACAGCGTATCATCATAAGTCGAGAGAGTTTTTTAGACTTTTCAAGATTCAAATCTGCTCAAGCCCAGAAAAGAGAAATAGGGACGACCCAACCAAAAGAAGCCCTCAGTGTAGGGATAAAAACACCTATCGAGATAGAGAATTATTTAGGCGGTAAATATTTTTTAACGATTGATGATGTCATTATTTGCAATAACAGGTATGAACTTATTGAAAGTAAGCATTCCAAAAAGGCAATCTTGCCCGGAGAGAATGATATAAAAGATGGGCTTATCAAAATGATGCTTTTTTCAAATATAGATAAACTTTATGAAGAAACAGATATTAACTCGAAAACGCTTGTCAATTTTATTCCTGTACTCAGACTAACATCTGAAAAAATACAGGGTAAAATTACAACAAATATGGATGAAAACGAGATTAAAACATTCTTTAGAGAAAACTGTTTCAGAAAAAATAAAGAAGAGTTTATTAACACCCTTTTCAAAGAAGCAAGAGCAAACAACTTTGAGGTCATAATAGAATACGGTGAGAGGAAAAAAGATGATTAAAAGTCCTTTACGCTATCCAGGTGGAAAATCCAGAGCAGTAGGTTATCTCTCTGCGTTTATTCCTCAATATGAGGAGTTGCGAGAACCATTTTTTGGAGGAGGCTCCTTTTCATTTTACTGTGTTCAGAAAAGTCCGTATGTCCAATATTATGCAAGTGATGTAAATTATGATTTGTATTGTTTCTGGAAGGAACTACAATCAAATAAGGATAAGTTAATCAATGAAATTCTCAGAGTAAAGCAAGAATATAGCGATGGGAGAGCATTATTTCAAGAACTTATTGCCAAACGACAGCATGATTTATCAGATTTTCAGCGAGCAGTTGATTTTTTTGTGCTAAACAGAATTACATTTTCTGGTATTGTGGATAGTGGAGGATATTCAGAACAAGCATTTGAAAAACGATTTACGCTATCTTCAATTGAGAGATTGGAACATGCTTATAGCATTATTAAACATATAGAATTCAGCCCAAAAGATTATACTGAACTCATATTTAGGGAGGGGGAAAATGTGTTTATTTTTTTGGACCCACCATATTATTCAACTACTCAGTCAAGATTATATGGAAAAAAAGGGTGTCTTCATGTAGATTTTGAGCACAAAGCATTTCTTGAAAATCTCAAGCAATGCAAGCATAAATGGTTAATGACCTATGATAATAATGACTATATCCGAACATTATTTAAAGACTTTTATCAGGTTGAGTGGGAATTACAATACGGGATGAACAATTATAAGCAGAAGTCAGCACAAAAGGGAAAAGAATTATTGATTGCAAATTATGAGATGAAAAAATTAAGGTAAGGAGCAATATTTTATGGCGAAAAGAAAAATGGTGCAATACAATTTGCTGAAAAATTCTATGTCAGCATATTTTGCCGCAATAGAATTACACAACAAGCCTAATATTGCTTATCGCTATGAAACAGTAACTTTATTGATAATGAATGCTTGGGAGTTAGCCTTAAAGGCTTTTATCCGCAAGTATATCAAGGACAAGGATAAATCTATTTTCAAAGATGAAAAACATACTATTCCTTTTGACACAGCTATCAAGTATGTTGACGATTATATTAATGGGAAAGTCAAACCGAAAAGCTTTTTGTCAACAGCAAGTAATCTTACTTTGATTAAATATTACAGAAATAATATTGCTCATTTTTATAATGAAGCACTTGAACCATATATTTTTATGTTGGTAGCTCGGGCAGCTCTTAATTTTGTGGAATTTATAAAGCAATTTTTCAAAAAAGACATCATTGCTAACGAAGGCTTATTTATTATGCCTCTTGGATTTAAGTTGCCATTCAAACCCGAGGATTTTCTATCAAAGAATTCTGCAAATTACATTAGCTCCGCAGAATCAAAAAACTTTATCGACAAAATTCTAAAGGTTGTTAGTGACTTAAAAGAAGCTGATGTTGAAGAATCCGTAGTTTTGGGATTTAATATATATCTTGAGAGTGTGAAGAAGATGACCAATAGCGATTTGCTTATAGCTATAACAAGTAAAGAGGAAGCCAATGCAAGTTTTTCCAAAACGGATAAGATACAAATATCGAATGATCCGAATGCTAAACCTGTTTATTTATCCGATGAGGAATTACACAAGATATATCCGTTATTCTATACAACCATTAGAAATAGATGCAAAGAACGGTACACAGCTTGTCCAATATTTCATGATTTGATTGTTATGATACAAGGCAATCCGATTTATGCCTATAAGAGAGTGCCTCACCCAGCAAGCAAAACAAAAGATGCATCGTACATATACTCTGAAAGAATCTTTGAGTTTCTTGATGAACATTATACAAAAAAGAGTGAGGAAAATTAGAACCGTTGCCCATCTTTAACCATGTAGCTATATAAAAGTATAAAAAGGAAACATCTTTGAGTTTATTGATTTATTTTATCTCAAAGAGTCGCAGGCAGATAAGAGCCGAAGTTGAAATGGTTGACCTTATCCTTTTTAATCCTAACAATCTGCGTCCATCTGCGTCCTATTAAGAAATCGCCACTAAGGATTACAGAGAGGCTGAATAATCAAATAAGGAGAAAGACAAAATGGAACGGAATAAAATAATTGTTTTTGAGAACAGGAAAATTCGTCGTGTGTGGCATAATGAAGAATGGTATTTTTCAGTAGTAGATGTATGCGGGGCATTAACCGATAGCCCGGATGCAGGTGCCTATTGGAGAAAATTGAAACAGCGATTAAAAGAAGAAGGAAGCGAGGTCGTGACATTTTGTCACGGACTGAAATTAGAGGCGTCTGACGGCAAAAAATATGCAACCGACTGCGCCAACACAGAAAGTATGTTCCGCATCATTCAATCTATTCCCTCTCCTAAAGCAGAGCCCTTCAAACGCTGGTTGGCTAAAGTGGGTTACGAAAGGGTTAAGGAAATTGAAAACCCTGAGCTGGCACAAGAACGAATGAAGGAATTGTATGAAAAAAAGGGGTATCCTAAAGATTGGATTGATAAACGGTTGCGAGGTATAGCCATTCGCCAGAATCTTACTGATGAATGGAAAGAGAGGGGAATGACAACCGAACGGGATTTTGCCATTCTTACCGCTGAAATATCAAAAGCTGCTTTTGGCTTAACCCCTTCGGAATACAAGGAATTGAAAGGATTGACTAAGAAAAACCAAAACCTGCATGACCACATGACCGATTTAGAATTGATATTTACTATGTTAGGCGAGAAGGTTACCACTGAGATTTCGCAAAATGAAAAGCCCGAAACCTTTGGAAAAAACAAACAGGTTGCCAAACGCGGTGGAAGGGTAGCCGGAAAAGCACGCCATGAAACCGAAAAGGAACTGGGGCGAAGCATTGTAACCAATCAAAACTATTTGCCAGAAAATCTATCTGTGTCCCATTAAGGAAATTGCCATTGCGGAGGATGGTGTTAAAGGAGCTAATCTATGAAAGAATTAATCCCACAGGAAGTAATAGAGAAAAAGATTTATTTGATACGCGGTCAGAAGGTTATGTTGAGTACTCATTTAGCAGAGCTTTACGGGGTAGAAGTAAGAGCATTAGTTCAGGCAGTAAAACGAAATATTGAGAGATTCCCAGAAGATTTCATGTTTCAATTGACAGATAATGAGTTTGAAAACTTGAAATCACAAATTGTGATTTCAAGTTGGGGTGGTGCTCGTCGTGCCAATCCGTATGCTTTTACCGAACAAGGAGTGGCGATGCAGCAATTCTCATTATGCGGTATTTGAATACAATATATTGTTGTTTGTGTATCGCTATGCCACTATCTGTATATTGGAGAAAATGCGCCATAATGAGAATTGCTGGTGGCGATGCTTTCCAGCGTCCTCAAAAGCCAAAGAGCAATACAAATGAATGTTGCCATAATGCGTGCTTTTGTGAAACTAAGAGAGATTCTCTCAACCCATAAAGAACTTGCACATAAATTAAACGAACTTGAGAGAAAAACAGAAAAGCGCGATACCCAGATACAAGCAATTTTCGAGGCAATTCGCCAATTAATGACTCCGACAGAGGAGACAAAACAGCACATTGGGTTTTATAAGGGTTAGTGAAGAATTAAGCAATATTTGTATTCTCTCAATATTTTACCGTAGGGTAGGACAGACATTCCTGTCTGTCTCGTATCTCACAGGCATGAACACGAATAAGGTATATTTATAAATGCAACTATCAATTAAACTTCTATTAGCTACTACTATTATTATTATTGTATCAAGTATTGCCTTTACGCTTTATATGCAAGATATTCTTAAGGGACTACCTGGATTATCTTGCCTGAAGGATGATAAAACCCTGGAATACTGTGATCTGCCTACAAGTGTTTATGCCAATAGGGAAGAATTAATTGCTGTTTTCACTGTCAGCCGACAAAAAATAGTTAGCCTCAAGGATATGCCCAAGCAGTTAATAGATACAGTTATTTTGATAAAGGATCCTGATTTTTATCAACATAAGGGTGTAAACTTCAAGAAGATTAGAGCCTCATTATCCATTCTCCCTTTTGGAGAGAAGAACGGGATGAGGGGAACTACAGCATTTCATCACTACACCATTACCGAAGAATTAATCATGCCATTGTTTTCAAAACGAGATGATACCCTCAGGCACCGGATAGAGGTGGCTATTCTTGCCATGCAGGCTGAAAAGAAATTTGCCAAGGATGAAATAATATCTCGATACCTGAACAAGATCTTCCTTGGGCATGGAAGTTATGGGGTCGAGGCTGGTTCATGGTGTTATTTTCACAAGCATGTGAAGGACTTAAATCTGGCAGAATGTGCACTTTTGGTCGGGCTTTTATCTAACCCTGAAGCATTTTCACCCTTTATCTATCCGGATAAGGCAGGAAAAAAACAGGATGAGATATTGAGCAGGATGGAAAGGGCAGGTTTTATTACAAATAAACAACACCTTGACGCTAAAGATGAGATGGAAAGGAAACTTAACCGCATTAAGGCAAAAGGGTTGACAAACATAAAAACAACATGGAATAAGGTCCCCTATTTTACCAGATATATCAGACAGCAACTCTCTATGGAATATGGTGATGCAGCTATATACAAACAAGGCTTAAAGGTATATACCTCGTTGGATCTTAATTTTCAACGGCAGGCAGAGATGGTGCTTGGCAATACATTGGCGAAATTAAACAAAAATAATACCAATACAACAAAGATAGAGGGGGCATTAATAGCCATTGACCCAACAACAGGATACATAAAGGCAATGGTTGGTGGCAGTGGGGTAAAATCGTTTAACCAAATAAATCGGGTGATTAATACCCGCAGACAGTCGGGTTCAGCCTTTAAGCCATTTGTGTATGCTGCTGCCATTGATTCTGGTTTTACCACCGCATCCCTGCTTAATGATTCGGAAATATCATATGGAAAATGGACACCTAAAAATTATGAGGGTAAATTTCTTGGAACCATTAGCCTGAGATATGCCTTAGAGCAATCGATAAATGTTGCCTCCGTAAAGCTGCTGAACAAAATAGGCGTTAAAAAGGCAATTAGCTGTGCTCAGAGGATGGGTATAAAAAGCAAGCTTGATGCAGACCTTACATTAGCCTTGGGCGTATCTGCTGTTACCCCATTGGAGATGGCTGAAGCCTATACTGCCTTTGCCAATAATGGTGTCAGGGCAGAGGCGATGGGGATCAGGTATATTAAAAATTATGAAGGGAAACTATTGGATGTGTATTTACCCAAACAGAAGCAAGTGCTTTCCCCGCAAACAGCTTACATTATGCTGGATATGCTGAAAGGGGTAGTCGAACGAGGTACAGCCAGAGGTGCCTTGCGGGGTAAATTGGGAAGAGAGGCAGCTGGAAAAACCGGAACGAGCAATAATTGTGTAGATGCATGGTTTATTGGCTTTATCCCTCAACTTCTTGTGTGTGTTTGGGTTGGATATGATAAGGGACAGATTTCCATGGGAAAAGAAATGTGTGGTGGTGAGGTAGCAGCCCCAATATGGAGGGATTTTATGCTTAAAGTTATCCCTCAAATACCATTAGCTTCATTCCAGAGGCCATATGGTATTATTGAGGTGAATATTGATCCATTTACAGGCTTGAAGGCTACTCAATATTGTCCAAGAACAAAAAATGAGATATTTATCACAGGCACAGAACCAAAGAGAACTTGTACAACCCATGCCAGACCAAGGAAGAAAGTGGTAGTGCCAACACCATTAGAGATGGAGATGGGGGTAAACCGGGGACAGTCCCCGGTTTACTCTGCCCCATCAGTACCTTAAAAAAAGCGGCAGCAAGTAAGCTGTCGCACTTCAAACCTACCTACAATTCCTCTGTCCCACCTACCTCAGCTATTGCCGTTACCCGATCCTTATTCTTTAATTTAATCAACCTTACCCCTTGAGTATTCCTGCCAATAACCGAGATATCCTTTGCCCGACAGCGGATCATCTTTCCTGACTCTGTCATAATAATCACCTCGCTATCATCAGATACTTCCCTGATAGCTACAACCTCACCATTTTTTTCTGTGGTTTTAATATCAATAACACCACTGCCGCCCCTTGCCTGATTTCGATATTCTGTAATGTTTGTCCTTTTGCCATAACCATTAGCTGTTACGGTTAAGAGGGTAAGTCCTTCTTTGGCAACTACCATGCCAACCACCTCATCCTCTTTCTTCTCCTTACCTTCTTCATCTTCCTCACCTTCTTTTCCCTTGTCCGCGAACCTTATTCCTATTACCCCAATTGAACCACGGGCAACGGATCTAACATCTGTTTCATGGAACCTAATGGCTTTCCCCAGTTTGGTTGAGAGGATAACATCGCTGCTGCCATTAGTAAGCTCTACTCGAATCAATTCATCCCCTTCATTCAGGTTAATGGCAATTATCCCGCCAACCCTTGGACGGCTATATTCCATCAATTGCGTTTTCTTGATTATACCTTTTTTTGTAGCCATCAAAAGATATGAATCAGGGGTAAACTCTCTTACCTGAACAGAGGCAGTAATCTCTTCGCCCGGCTCTAATTGAAAAAAGTTGACCAATGCTTTGCCCCGAGCTATTCGTCCTGCTTCAGGTATTTCATGAACCTTTAGCCAATAAACCTTGCCTTTGGTAGTAAAGAAAAGGATGTATTCATGGGTAGATGCCACATAAACATGCTCAACAAAATCCTCGTCCCGTGTACCCATTCCAGTCACACCCGTGCCTCCCCGGTGCTGTGCCCGATATGCACTCAAGGGGATTCTCTTGATATATCTTGTATGGGAAATGGCAATAACCATCTCTTCTTCGGTAATTAAATCCTCTATATTAATCTCTTGGGGCATCTCTGTAATTATTTGTGTTCTACGACCATTATCATACAGCTTTTTTATCTCTAATAAATCCTTTTCAATTATTTCATCCACTTTTTTCCCAGAGGCAAGGATTGACCGGAGTTGTTCTATAAGTCTTATAAAATTCAGGTATTCTTCCTCTATCTTATTTCTTTCTAAGGCAGTTATTCTCTGTAGCTGCATCTCCAATATTGCCTGTGCTTGTATTTCAGATAAACCAAAGTTAGCTACCAATGCTTTTTTTGCTTCAGCCGGGCTTTTTGCTGCACGGATAGTAGCAATAACTGCATCCAGATTATCTAAGGCAATCTTAAACCCTTCTAAGATATGTGCCCTTTCCTCTGCCTTTTTAAGCTCATATTTAGTGCGTCTGACAATAATGTTCCGTCGATGACCGATATAGTACTGCATTATTTGTTTAACATTTAATATCTGGGGCTGATTATCGACTAAGGCAAGCATGATAACCCCAAAAGAGGTTTGAAGTCGTGTGTGTTTATAGAGCTGATTCAGGACTACTCTGGCATCGCCATCCCTTTTTATCTCTACTACTATCCTTAACCCCTCACGATCAGATTCATCCCGTATCTCTGAAATATTCTCAAGTTTCTTTAGCTTTACCAATTCTGCAATCTTCTTAATCATCTCAGCCTTATTTACCTGATAGGGTATTTCTGTAACAATAATACTTTCCCTTCCCTGTTTTGTTGTTTCAATGGTTGTTCTGGCTCGAGTCAGGATTGCCCCTCTGCCGGTAAGATATATTTGTTTGAGGCTTTCTTTGCCAAATATAATTCCTCCGGTTGGAAAATCAGGTCCCTGTATTATTTCCAGAAGTTCTTCTATAGTTGCCTGTGGGTTATTAATAAGTTTAATAGTGGCATCAACTATTTCGCCAAGGTTATGCGGGGGTATATTGGTGGCCATGCCCACAGCAATTCCTGTGGTGCCATTAAGCAGAAGATTTGGCAATCTTGCCGGAAGAATGGATGGTTCCTCAAGGCTTTCGTCAAAGTTTGAAATAAAGTCAACTGTTTGAGAATCAATATCCTTTAACATTTCTCCCGCTATCTTAGACAATCGTGTCTCTGTGTATCGCATGGCTGCCGGGTTATCACCATCAATGGAGCCAAAATTACCCTGACCATCTACGAATGGATAGCGATAGGAAAAATCCTGAGCCATTCTGACCATAGTATCATAAACAGCTGTATCACCATGTGGATGGTATTTACCAAGCACCTCTCCAACAAGTCTGGCTGATTTTTTATACGGCTTATCATAGGTAAGACTAAGATCGTTCATGGCATACAAAATACGGCGATGGACAGGTTTCAGCCCATCCCTGACATCCGGCAAGGCACGGCCAACGATAACGCTCATGGCATAATCAATATACGAGTCTTTCATCTCATCTTCGATATGTCTGGGTATTACTCTTTGTTGTTTGGATTGATCAAGTATGATTGACATTTTTTCCCTTCCCTTCAGGCTTGAATTTTATATTAGTATAACATGTTAATGTGAAAAAGTCAAGTGTTTTCACAAGGGCACTGAATATTCGATATAAGCAAACGCCCTCTATATGGAAAAGAGCTTTTCCCCCTTCCCACTTCAGACCCAATCAAAGCAAGAACTTGATTCCCGGAAAAAAAGTTACTTTTTTGAAAAAAAAATTATCATTAAGGGTAAAAACGAAAAATTTTTACCCTATTATAAAGTCCTTCAAAAACAGCCATTAAAGCCTCTCTATGCCGTCATAGAGAGGCTTTAAGCCATGAGATGTCTCCCCCCCCGTGTATTGAAT
>MNYI01000159.1:3079-4329 GCA_001873945.1 Candidatus Desantisbacteria bacterium CG2_30_40_21 | reverse complement strand
TATTTTAGCCTATTTCCCCGACATTAGCAAATATAATTTTTAAAATTTCTATCAATATTGATAGAAAGATTGTTAGAGATTACAGGGGGAATAGGGCACTCACCACGGAGCCACGGAGACACGGAGACACGGAGAAGGGGAAGGGGATGGTATTGGACAAGAGTTTTCCTCCGTGTCTCCGTGTCTTCGTGGTGAACAGCTTTTTAGGGATAAAGATTACAGGAACAAATACTATTTATGCAAATGATGCACAAGAGATACAGTTTTCCAATGTTTCCGGTAATATTCAGGTAAATATGCCATCAGAAGCAGTTGGTCAGGATTATACCCTGACAGTAAATGATAAAATAGTGAAGTGGGAGGGTGCTGTCCCCATTAATAGTGTCTGTCCCTATGTTAATAGTTGACAACTTAGGTAAAATAGGGTATATTAATATATACGATTGATTATTGGATTGCATATATTAATTTCTAAAGGAGATAAAATGAAAAGATTAGTAAGATTTGATTGGGCGATAAAGAAACTGTTAAGGAGCAAAGCCAATTTTGATGTGTTGGAGGGTTTCTTAAGTGAACTGCTTGAAGAAGATATAAAGATACGGAATATACTGGAAAGCGAAGGCAATAAGGAAACAGCAGATGATAAGTTTAACAAGGTTGATCTGCTAATAGAAAACAGCAAAGGAGAAATAATAATAATAGAGGTTCAGGTGGAAGATCAACTGGATTATATCCAACGATTAATATATGGGACAGCGAAGGCAATAACAGAATACATAAAAGAATCTATGTCATATAGTGAAATCAAAAAAGTAATATCAATAAGTATACTATATTTTGATTTAGGACAGGGAGATGATTATATCTATCATGGCATAACAAGGTTAACAGGTATTCATAGCCATGAAGATCTGAAATTAAGTAAAAAACAACAGGAAGAATTTCAAAAAAGTCAGGCATATAAACTTTTTCCTGAATATTATTTAATAAAAGTAAATCAATTTAATGATTTAGCCAAGGATACGCTGGATGAATGGGTATATTTCTTAAAGAATGAGACTATAAAGGATAATTTTACAGCGAAAGGGCTGAAAGCGGCAAAGGAGAAGTTAGATGTAATGAAACTGCCTGAAGAAGAACAGTTATCCTATAAATATTATCTGGAGTCATTACACGATAGAGCCAGCTTTTATGAATCTACATTCGTACAAGGGGAGAAAAAAGGCCGGAAAGAAGGGATAAAAGAAGGG
>MNYI01000159.1:0-3068 GCA_001873945.1 Candidatus Desantisbacteria bacterium CG2_30_40_21 | reverse complement strand
GATAAAAGAAGGGATGGAAAAAGGAATAAAACAAGAGAAAAAAGAGACAGCGAGAAATATGATTAAGTTTGGGATGAAAATAGAGGATATTGCTAAAATTACAGGGTTGACTGTAAGTGAAATAGAAGAGGGATAGGAGAGAATTGATGCAGGACAATAGGGTGAGGGGAACGAGTGATGGGATAAGAAAAGCCCCCTCACCTTAATCCTCTCCCCAGTAGTGGAGAGGAAACAGGTGCATTTTATGCACCAATCTTAAGCAATAAATCAGGGGGTAATATAACCAATGCCATTAATTAAATTCCTTATTCTCCTCACCGTGTTAATCATATCTACTGATAGTTTGGCTAAGGGATTGACGGTGTTTCCTCAAAATCTTCTCTTGCCTCTTAATTCCTCGGCAACATTAACCGCTTCGTTTGATGACAAGCCTGTAGTCGTGGTATGGAGAGAGACAAATGTATTTGGGGATATGGGTTCGTTAAGCACTACCACTGGCTCGTATACAACATTAATAACAACTAATCTGCCGGCTTTTGGCACTATTACCGCTGAATATGGCACATGGACAAAACAAGTTCAGGTGGCTGTTGGATTAATCGATATATTTAAGCGGGTAAATGAGCAGGCAGATAATATCAATAGCTTTATGGCTACCTGCACTTTATCATTACATATCCCTGCCCTGAGTATCAATCAAACCCAAACGGCTAAATTGCTTTTTAAGCAACCAGATAAGCTATCGATTAGCCTTTATGACTCAAACAACAAACGGCTTCAGACACAAATCTTTTCGGGTAAATATATGACCTTGATTGATGAGGTAGGGAAGAGGTATAAAAAGGATGTGACAGCGTTTTTGCAAGCAGAAGAATTGCCAATGGGAATGTTTCAATTTGACATGATAGGGTTTTTAGAGAAGAATACCGTTTGTTTTAATCCTAAAAATACCAATGTTCCTTTGTATGGCATAGATGCTGTAGCAAAACAAGGCAATGATTACTATGATAGGATATTATTTGTGATTGATTATGATAAGGGGTTGGTGAAACAAAGAACTGTGTATAAAGATAATGCCATAGTCTCAGAGATAAGAATAACGGATTATGAGAATGTGGATAATCATTGGTTGGCTAAGAAAACGATTTCCAAAACAACGACATTAGGGTATGAGGTGGTAAATGAGGTGTCGTTTGATGAGGTAGGGGTGAATAAAGAAGTGGGGGATGGGGAGTTTTGATTCACCACGGAGACACGGAGGCACGGAGAAGAGAGAGAAGAGGGAAATGATTTTAGAAGAAAAACTTACAAATCAAATAATTGGGACAGCAATAGAGGTTCATAGATATTTAGGCCCTGGGTTATTAGAATCAGCTTATGAAGAATGTCTCTGTTTCGAACTTCATCTGCGAAGCTTAAGATTTGAGAGACAAAAATCTCTTCCTCTTGAATATAAAGGGTTCAAGCTTGATTGTGGATACCGAATGGATATTGTAGTTGAGAAAAAAGTTGTTCTTGAGCTTAAAGTAGTTGATACAATAGCACTAATTCATGAGGCACAATTGTTAACTTATTTGCGATTATCCGGGATCAAAATAGGATTTATTATGAACTTCAATGTACCTGTTTTGAAAGATGGAATCAAAAGACTTGTCTCCTGATTTTCCTCCGTGCCTCCGTGTCTTCGTGGTGAAATGAAATGAGGTGAAATATGGGGTGGATAATTAATTTGATGAGAGAATATAAGGCGGTTAAACATACGGTAATAGGTGGGGTGATATTATTTGCCACATATATTATCTTAATATTATGCGGCTGCCCGCTTTTTTTTGATTATTTTGAGTATCCAAGGTATAGCGGCTGGTGCTGGGGTCCTAAGAATGGGAAGGGTGAGTGGACTGTGGTGTATGGTAAGATTACAGAGAAGGTCAGGCACCTGAAAGGGGCAGGGATGTTTGGGTATAAGGTCATGGGTAAATATGTACAGATAGCTCAGGTGAATATAGATGGGAGCGATAATAGGGTGCTATCGGAGATTGATGCAAAAGTAGGGGGGGGGGTATGTGATTATTCACAAAAGACAGGGAAGGTACTTTTTGTTACACAAGCTACAAATCCCGCTGCTCCAGGTGGCCGGGACCTATGTTTAATGAACCTTGATGGTAGTAATAAGGAGTTATTGCTAAACGGTAGTTGCACTAATGCCCAATTTTCTCCTGATGGGACTAAGATTGCTCTTGTAGCGTGTGATATGTCTGAAAGGGAGACAAGCTATTTATGGTTAATGGATATTAAGTCAAGGAAAGTCAAATGCTTATGTGATGTAGGGAAAGATGGATATGACTATTGGACATGGCACCCTTCAGGGAAGTATCTGATTACTGCCATGAATAAAAAAGCAGGTTGGATTATAGACCTTGATGGTAAGATAATAGATAAAATTGATACAAAAGCATCCACCCCCTGCTTTTCCCCAGATGGGAATTATCTAGTAGGTTATTGTAATATGTTTAGGATTAAAAGAACGATGAGCGAGGGGAAGGAGAAATGGACGGGGGAAGATACGCCAGGAATACATTTTGGAGGAGGAGGTAATGCTCCGAAATGGTCCCCTTGTGGGAGATATATTATTGCAGGCTCAGAAGGTGGAGTAACAATAGTGGATTTGTTATACGGCTACGATGGCAAGGTTCTTACTCCTGGATTATCAAGAGGAGAATTTGATAGGGAGCAATCGAGGATCACACTTAGAGGATTTAGACAATGGGTGCAACAGAATGACCCGGAGTGGTGGAATGTTATGATACAGAAATTCCCAAGGAGATAACCTATGATGAGATATATCATCGCCTTAATATTAACAATAAGCATTGCTTCCATATCCAGTGCCACAGAATTATCCAAGGCATTAGATAAGGGCAAGAAGTTAGGATGGAATCACAAGGATACATATCGACCATACCCGATATTATTTATCCATGGTCTGGGTGGGCATTGTGTGCAATGGAATGACCCTGATAATAGCGAGCACAATCAGGGTCCAGATGATGACGATGGAATGACCGCTA